>JALCZJ010000016.1 GCA_022690815.1 Ferrimicrobium sp. | reverse complement strand
TGGAAGGTTCTATTGTTGGCGAAGTAGTCTGGTATCTCTCCATCAGGTGAATTCACAATCTCGGTGAGTATCCGATGGAGCACCACCTTCGCTGCATTCTTGTGATCGTAAGGGTCACCATTGGCGATTGCTCTCCCCGAAGCTAGGTATTCGAGGTGACGTTGCAAATTCTCCCTCAAGATCACCAGCGACTCGGCGGCTAGGAATTTGTCAACGTCATCGCTGTCTGACTGTTTGACATCCTCCTCCCCAAAGTCAGTTGATCTCCCCGGAAAGGCCTTCTTATATGCACCTGTCAATGCGTTGTGCACAGCTCGGAGGAAAAAGCTGGTCAGGTTAATGATATCACCGGTGCGCCATACGCCCCCAACCTGCTCAATCTGATAGTCAGGACAGGAACGCGAAAGTCTTTGACTAACACTAATCCATGCATTTTGGATAGCGTCATCGACGTTCGCAGTACCCCAAGAACGAAATTTAATATGGCAATAGCGCTCAAGCACTCTCTTGTCCGCGGCGAAAAACGTCTCCCACCCGTGGTCCTGGTCCATCGTCCCTCCCTCAGACGTGTTGTACGGCCATATTACACCAAGGTTTTAGGGGGGGTCTCAAGCACGCTCGTGAAACATTCTCTCTAGGTCATCGAAACCAAGCGAGTCACCGAGCTCCTTGGGAAGGGAGGCGAACTCACCTGCGATCCAGGTAACAGACTGTCCGATCGCCATTATGGTTACTTCCAGCAGATGGAGAAGCAACTCGTCGTCGACTCCTGGCTCCAGCAGAGAGAAGTGTTGTAAAATGATCCTCCCACGGCCGTTGTCATCGCAGCGCAGAAAGGCCTTTGGCATACGACACTTCAGGTTCCAGGCATTGAGCATGCTCAAGACCCTCGGGCACTGATCGGACTCGATCGTCCTATCGAGCGTGACCCGGCAATCGAGGTCACCCTGGAGGCTAACTATGAACCAGATCTTGTACACCTCTGCCTCGGCACTAAAGGGGGCCACTACGTCGCCATCCTCATCAACCAAATAGTGCAAGTCGAGGTCCTTGAGGACTTTGGTGATGCGTTCTGTCGTGAGCTTTGCTTCTGACATCTGTTTTGCCTACTTTCTTATCGATCCCATTCTTGGATTCCAAGAGGGAGAGTCCTACAGCGGGGTCTTCTTACAGGTTTTGGGGAGATTTTCTGTAGATGGGCTCGAAGATCCAAAAGCTTTCTATCTGGTTTGAGATCCTCGAGCCCCTTCTCCTGGTCTTTTACTTACCTCTTAGGGCAACCTTGCCGGCAAACTTTGCCGTCTTGGCATCTACCTTCCGAGACTCATGCGGCTTGGTCTCTTTGCGGATGTTTGGCGGGTCCTTCTCTGGGTTGTACATACTTTCTCACCTCCTCTCGCCTTGTCTGTGTGAGTGATACAGTTACTAGAGCTGTCGCAGGGTGCGATATTACCGATTGCAGAGATTTACTTGGAGGCCTTGACGATGACAAGGCGATCAAGCTCGGCTAGGGTATTGTCGAACTCGCCGTTGATCACATCAGGAACAAACCCGTCAAAATGAGTTCCAACTCCTGCAATGGTGACATCTGTACTTGGTACGCCATCGTGTTCTAGGGTGGTTGCGACTGACTGAGCTCGGGCTAGAGAAAGTGCTCGATAACCTGGTAGCGCTGCTGTACCAGTGATTGTGATCTTGGTATAGCCTCCTGAGGTGATCTGTGTAGCGAGATTTAACAACACGCCACCTGCTCGAGCTGGATTGAGGTAAGTCGCCTCGCCGGGGACAAAATGGACGCTAGTGCTTCCAAGGTCACTCACCATCTGCCCAGAGATCGATCCAAGCCCACCCACGGGAGTTGGCGTGACTGGTGGCAGAGTTGAGGATGCGACACCGGGGAGAGGGGAGGTGTTAAAGCTCGTGGTCTTGGCTCCGCTCGCCGTCAAGATAGCCATCCAGATTGCCTTGAGGTCACCCTGGTCAGCGATTGTGAGCTGGCTTTGTTGCCCAGTTACATCGCCGAGACCTAACCAGTCGATTGAAATTCCCGATAGGTCCGGTAGCTCATCTGCTGACCGTAGTTGACTCACCACCTGGGATGGAGTGTCCGAAAGGATGCCGTTTTGAAACCCTAGTGGGGCCACCGAACTAAGTCCAGAGTTGATCACGATTATCTCACGCGGTCCCGCTCCTGATTTTCCATGCAACAAGTCAGCGGCTAGGTTCAACGCATAGAGAGGGTTGTTCTGCGGGGTAGTGGCATCGAGGGTACCAAGGTACTTTGCAAGTTTTGATTGCTCAAGGGCTGTCGTCTCCTTCCTGATGAGGCTGTTATTTCCCTGTGGGGCGAGGTTGAATGACATTGGGGCCACTGTTGGAGTCCCATCTGGAACCACGAAGTGGATAATTGCGTCAGCTGCTACGAGACCGGTAAGTTCGCCATCGGCGGCGAGGGCATCATTAATGGGGGCAGCATTGGACTCATTGGCACCAACCACAACGACGGAGGCTCCAGTCGTTGGCTTGGCACCAACGAGGCCACAGCCCGTCAACAGAATGCCGGCACCGAGGGTGAGAGCTATGGCCTTGATCAGTCGCTTAGTCATCTGTTACTCCTTTACTTTGTTGAATACAGGTCCTTTCAGAGAGATGTCTCTTGGATCCTGTGATTACACATACTTTGGGATTGATGGTGCACGCAGCTAGAATCGAACCCGCGTCCTCGACATTTGTTGCTAGGTGTTCTTTGAGTGCAGTATTGATATATCTCCCTGGGTCGCTCAAGACAACCATCCCGCCCTAGGTCTCAGTATCAGTGTGTGCGAATTCCATCAGGTGTGCCTCAGTGAGATCCACAAGCCCAAGAGAATGCTGAGCGGTGCCCGCCGCAAACTCCCCGATAAGAGCATCGGGAGCCTGCAGCGCTGCTGACTCAAGGCCCAAGCTGTAGGTCGAGCTACTGGACGAAAGCACCTTGGCTCTCAAGTCCGCAGTCTGGTAACGACCAGTGTGGTTTGTAGAGCATAGGTTCACAGTAGCGATGGAGCCAGCCGTCTTCGCTTGAAGCAATCGTCCACTCACTGGTTATAAGATGATCGCTAAGAATGCTCTATCCACGAAATGGGCCTTGGGCCAGCGGTGTAGCCGTTGCCTGCGACTCAATCACAGACCCGCTTCGTGTCACGAAAAATGTCACGAAATCCTGCGCAGTCGTGACTAATCCCGACAAGCCATGACAATCTCACCCTCTCTGAACTGCACTGATGCAAACTGGTGGCCAGAACTGAGTCACTTA
The DNA here is from genome assembly GCA_022690815.1 of Ferrimicrobium sp. Taxonomy (NCBI): domain Bacteria; kingdom Bacillati; phylum Actinomycetota; class Acidimicrobiia; order Acidimicrobiales; family Acidimicrobiaceae; genus Ferrimicrobium; species Ferrimicrobium sp. The sequence continues at coordinate 50,046 of JALCZJ010000016.1, read as the reverse complement.
TAAGCCGACTTTGGATCAGGAGGTTCCAGGTTCGAGCCCTGGCCCGCCAGCCACATTCTACCAGTTCAGAGGCCTAATCTGAATCTTATCACTGCTACGATCCCCATTGACCCAACATAAAACCCAACATTCGTCACAAGGGGTGGTTATGGCAGGATCGATTCGTCTCAGGAAGCAGCCCTAGGTCTCATCCACCCCGGCGCTACCAAACTGCGGATGCTGACCAGAAGATAGACTCTCGTGCCGTCTGACTGCACTCGGGCAGCAAGATCGTGTAATGGCAATCTCGCCGGTTCAGTTCTGCCTCGCACGGTACGCTCTCGGTTGCCGAGGTGCGTTAAGGCTGCTTTGGGATGGGGGAGCCACTGGCTAGGAATCGGACGGGGAGCCTCCGCCAAGTCTTACCCTGGTCTGAGGAGACGTAGGTCGCGGTGACTCTCGGAGCGGTCGGTGATGGAATGTCGACCTGCCCTGCCAGCGTAACTTGAAGTTGACCTTGAGCGTTCACGAAGAGCGAAGATGGTCCAAAGTACTTCGCACCTGACGGCCCAGGAGGATCGGAGACCAAGCTGTAGGAGCCATTTGATTGGAAACGTACCAATTGAGGCTGGCCGTTAAGGTCTGGTGTCACCCAGATCGAGTCGCCTCCTACTAAGGCTACTAAAGGTGGACCTTCGATAGCCTGCCCTATCCCGGTGAAGGACGCGATCTCCTGCCAGGTGGCGCCGTTATTGGCGCTCTCGTAAGCTGCGGTTGTCACCGGCAGGTTGCCGTTGCACCCACCATCTGGTCCCTTGGAGGTAACCATAACGGTCTGCCCAGAAGGCAGTTCACCGGCGATGGACGGATACACCTGGTAGAGGCAACCAGATCCGGTTTTCTCATCGAGTGACTCACCCGGAAAGTGGACAGCGCTCCAGGAGACACCACCATTAGTGCTTTCATCTAGTTGTTGTTGTGCCGCGCCAGCGAGAAGCCACAGCGTAGATCCCACTTGGGTGATCTGGCTCCCACCGATATTATGTAGCGTGTGGTACTCCGTCCATGAGGTGCCATCGTTACTCGTCGGGTACCATTGCCCTTGCAGGAAATCCGGCATTGTCTCGTCGTTGACCAACAAGCCGACGACTGATCCGTGAGACACCACGAACTGCCCGTCTGCAGGACCAGAAGTGAACGCAGCTGGCAGCTGGACTTCACTCCACGTCGATCCGCCATCATGAGAGACATCGACGCTTAACTGTGGGTTGACCTGAGATTGGGGTGGCATGGGGTACACCATGACGGTCGAACCTGTCACCACGACGGTCGCCGCCGAGGCCGCTTGGGGGACCAGATTGGGCGGATCTACCGGATAGTACGTCTGACCATTTGTAGAGATGTAAAGCTTGCCTGAGGGAGTTATTCGCCAGTCATGACCGAGGGCTGCGAACTGCGGAGGTGTCGCCGATGAAGCGGGGTTGGTGGCCGCCGCACTCAACTTGGCGCTCGCTCGATTGCCCCTGGTCCCCTTTGGCTCGTGCGCGACCGAGTGGGATGTGGTAGGACGATCATGGCCATTGTTGAGGACAAACGCTGTGAGTCCTGCAATCACCAAGACCCCGGCAGCGCCAGATAAGAGTAGTTTGCGATTTAAGGGCTTTGACATTAGCACTTCCCCAATAACTCTAACAGAGAGGCCCGTCGGCCTCGTCAAGGTCGACTACAGCCGAGCCACCACCCACCGGTATCGACACGTTACCCTGGTATTGCTTGAGACGCTGGTTGTTGTTCCAATCCCCATTCGGGATGGGAGGAAGGTAGGCTGGATTCGAACCGGTGCCCCAGTCAGATCCCCAAATGAATGCGGGAGCCGGAGCACCGGCGAGGTTGGCTATGAAAGAACCTCCGGCTGAGACCCGTACACGCGTGGGGCAACTGACGAGGCAACGTGGCATCCCAACCTTAGATAAATTGTTCAGCTGCCACCTTGTATCCTGTCCCATTGGGGGTGAATTTTTCTAGATCGTAGACAATCGGGACACCACCTCCACTGACATCGAAGCCCTCATCCTGTAGGGCAGTGTAGGCGAGGTGTGCCTGCTGTTCGCCTTGTGAGTAGGCAGTGGAGGGGTTGTTTGAGAATGCGGAATATCCACTGCACTGTGACTGTGGGCCAGCCCATAGGGGCTCAACGAACCACCCCTGACTTTCATTGGCATTGAACCAGCTAGCAGAGGGGAAGTTCTGGCAATAGGCATCCTACCCTCCTGCGTAGACGCCCACCCAGCCGTAACTCCCAGTAGACCACAATTCAGACATTTGCGATTCACCGAGATGCGAACACGTGTCAAACGTAGCAGGGTTAGGACCGCCGGAACCTACCACCAGTTGGGCGCGGAACTTCCAGCTTGACCCGCCGCAGAAGAGTATGGTTTGGAGGCCGTGAGGGTGCTTGAAAAAACTCCGTGGTCCCAAGCCAATGCACTGCCGTCAGCTAATCCCGTGATCCCCAGACTCAAGGATGCTGCTGGTACCCCCCAAGCGATGGTTTTAAGTTTCATAGTCCCCTCCCATTCGGCACTACCGCAACATGGCCACCAACAGATGATTACAGCTCTAGTCGATCTCAACAAAGCTTGTGTCGTAATCACCAAGATTCGTCGGGACGTGTAATCCGTTTGGATGACACGGCGAAACTCCAAAACCCAAGCAAGGCTGGGTTCTCTCGCCGATGCGTAAAGCCGCTGGCGCAGTTCTCTCACCACAATTAAACATATTTCAGTACGACTTGAGGCGCATGCGGTAACCGTCGTGCATCAGCAGTGACCACACCCCGTCTCGCAACCGCTGCGCTTCAAGCGGCTACTCGGCGCGACGCTCCTTCCACTGGTTCCACTCGCGATTGGAAACGCTTGACTAATCTGGCCCCACCAGGTTGGCGGTAAGAATTGGGTATCAAGCGATCGGTGTTTGCGCTCTCATACCCCTCGGCGAAGCTCATCGTTGCGCCACTTGGGCGTCCCGTCCACCCAAAAAGTAAGGCGACAGCCTCTGGATATCACGCGGACCCGTCGAGATGCGTCCCTGATTGTCGCGGTGTCAACAACAGCTTCTAGCATGTCTCCTCCTTGCAACTTCCAGCGATGTCAGTGAGGATGTGCGTTAGCTCGTTGAGATATGCTGCAAAGTTGTGTACGGACCACTTCAAAATTGTCTTCGGACCCAGTTGCTAGCCGGTTGACCAATCGGGTATGATTGCTGCACAAATGCCACCAACCGCTGTAGTAGCCAGAGCGACATTAGGCACAGGTTTGGGGACCATCTCAACGTTCGTGGCTAGGGTTCGACGATAAACCCAGTGCCGACGAGTTCGCTGATTGTGATGCTCTCCTCAAACGAGGGGCAATGCCCACCGATTCCGACTCGTCGCATGAAGGTGTGACACTGTGTGCAGCGTTGTTCTCCAAGAGAGCGCTCACCACAGGTATCGCACACATAGACGGCGATCTCCCGACGTGGTTGTAACTTGGGGACCCTGACTTGCCAAGTCATTCCACTGCGACGTCGTCGATAGGCATTGGCCTGACAAGCATCTGAGCCTAGGTTCTCCTCCCGGAGGGGCCAAAGCTACTCTGACAGACTTGGCACGCTATCGTAGGGCAACGGGGATTTGACCCCACACTCGGGTGAACTTTGCTATTCGCATTGGCACTGGACATGGTGATACTCCAATTCTTAGGGTTGTGCATTGCTCAAGATGCTGGATGCTTGGGCGCGCTCCCGGGATGCCATTGGCAAACCCGATGTTCTCGCTGTCGCGCCTCGACGATGTACTCGTAGTCCACCTTGAACCAGGGCCCAGATGTGCGTGCAGTTTTGGTGTCCGTCACCGTGCAATTATTTGTCCGCCACTGTGCAGTTTTAGATGTCCGCTAACATGTGCGGCTATTTCCGCCCCAAATACCCTCACTGAACTGGGGCTATGAAACCTCGATGGGGTCTGGGCATCCACATGAATGTCAATAGAGCCCGTAATCGGACGGAAGTCGACTGCACCAAAGTTCAGCGATAACAAGGGGCCGTTCAGCGAGAATACTGATTAACCGTTAAAGTTTGGTGCTCTGTCAACCGACAATACCGGTGTGTCAAGTGTCGATGACGACCTATCGTGTCATTGATGACGCGGAAATGAGTAGAGGCGGACCATACTGTGCCGTGGTTGTTGATTAGTAGGGTTGGCTGATTTCAAGTTTTGACGACTTTTATATCGTTGGTTTGCGTTCGGCGTTGGGAGGTGTAATGAAGAAGTCGCATTGGTTGGCGGTTAGCCCATTGGTGTTGATAGGTGGTGCATGCGTGCTTGTTCTGAGTGCGGGATCGGTTGCTTGGGCTAGTGGTAGCCCATCACCAACTGCCCCTGCTGCCCCGACTCCTGCGGCTGGATTCCAAACGACGGTCTTGAGTCAGCAGGTTAGTCCTTCGACGAAAACTCAGGTGTTTTCTGCAACCTCGAATGGATCAAATGTGACTGCGTCCGTTCCGCCTGGCGCCTTTGGCAATGAGAATGTTGAGCTCGTGATCACCGAGCCTAAGCTCTCTGACTTGACAGGCTCCCTGAGTTCTTTGGGCTTGGCGAGTTACTCGTTAGGTGCGGGTGTCGGGGTTGAGGTGGTCAATCCGTCGACTGGACAACCGTTGACGGCAACGTTCGCTGCTCCAATCTTGGTGTCCATCACGTCAAGTTCGATTACATCGAGTTCTAAAGTGATTGAGTTCCCTTCCACCGGGAGCCCTTTTGTTGTTTCCAATGCCTCAGTCACGAGCGGGAAGGCGGTGGTCTCCATCACCAGTGATCCTGGGTTTGCAATTGCATCTCCGACCTCGACTGCGGTAGTTCCCGGGGCCACCACTCCAGTTACTGGGAAGAATTTCTTGTCTGAAGGACTTCTCGCGGCATTTTTGATCGTTGCTGGCTCATCCGTTGTTCTGGTGGCACGACGACACGCGTGAAGCTTTTCGGGAGGGTTGGTGCGATCGTTGTGGGTCTTGGACTCGTTGCGTCCGCCTGTGGGTCGTCGGCAAAAAGTACGGCGACACAGCGTGTCTCTGATACGCATCCACAACCCACGGCAATAGTTCCGGTGTCCTCGGGGGCAGTCTCGTTAGGCCCACTTCAAGCGAATGGCACCTTCGCGATTCTGGCTGGCACGCCATCGACGAAGGGAGTCTTCATATACGATCTTGCCACGCATCATGAGGTTGGAAGTTACTCCGTCTCGGCGCTCGCTGACTCGGTTACAGAGCTCCCGGATGGAATCATTGCGGTTGGCCTTAGTGGACAAGGCGTTGGTGCGGTTGATCTCTATAGCAATTCGAGGAATGTTGTCGCATCAGTTCCGGTGGCTGGGCCTGTCATCTCGTTAGCACTTGCGACAAATGGGAACGGCATCCTTGTGCTAGAAGGGACGCAAAGTTCGCGAGCCGTCGCGATCCTTGACACCACCACACGGGTTGCGACCACGACAATTCCGGTTGCTAGTAACACGGTAGCGGTCGTGGATTCAGCCCATGGACACGAACTCTATGGTCTTGGTTCCAGTGGGACGGTGAGCGTCTACGCTTCGGCGACTGGCCAGGAGATTGGAGGATTTCCTGTCGGTCACTCTGGATCCAGTCTAACGTTAGCTCCTAACGGCACGCAACTATATGTCCTTAAAGGGAGGCGTGATGTGCGTAACGTGGCTGTGGTTGATCTGAACACACAGCGAGACTTACGTGCGCTACCGGCACCGGCCGGAGCGGTAACGTTGCAACCCAGCCTCGGTGGCCAACATCTACTGGAGCTTGCTAGTGTCGCGGCCTCATCGAACGTACAGGAATGGCCACTGTCGTGACGACGCTCGTGGCGCCCAAAGGATCGGAAGAAAGCTCTGATCCGCCAGTTCCAAGATCAACGCTCGTGCGCAAGGTTGCCCTCGATGGGTTTGGTGCGTGGGTGCTGTTGGGAGCGGTGCTGGTGCTTTGGGGGCTCCGTTTCGGCACTGGCCTTCAGGAAAATGCTTGGTTTGCGCTAGCTGAGCCATTATTGATAGCAGCAGGCATTGCGGTCATGGTAAGTGCGCCATGGTTGGCCAGTTCACATTCCGTTGCGAGGTGGGCACGTCTCGTGGTGGTCGGACTGGTGGTCATCGCATTCTTGGCCTGGGCTTGGCAGCAGATATTGATCGCGCCAGCCTATGCGACTGATGAACTTGCGTTCGATCAATACGCTGCCCATCTCTTGCTGGCCGGGGTTGATCCCTATAAGGTGTCTCTGGGCGCTGCGTTCGCCCGTTACCAGGTATCACCAGATGCCTACACGCTTCGCTACAACGGTTTGCCGGTAACGACGCTGTCTTACCCCGCTCTTGCTTTTCTGGCCTACGTTCCCCTATTGTTAGCTGGAATACACGCTCAAGCTGGTGAAATTGTCGACGTAATTGCTTGGGCGGTGACCATCGTCTTGATGTGGTTGGCAGTGCCGAGGAGTTGGCGACCGCTCGTATTGGTCCTGGTTTCGTTGTCGGCTTATATCGCATACGCTGTAGGTGGCGTCACGGACGCTGTCTTTGTCCCCATGCTGGTGGGCGTTGCCGCACTCCTTGGAAGATTCGTTGAGCATCGACGCTTTGGCTGGCTCGCACCTATGCTTCTGGGCTGCGCCATGGCGGTCAAGCAGACACCGTGGCTGGTGGCTCCCTTTCTCGCCATCATTGTCTTACGCGCGGTTGCCGATCGGGAAGGATGGACGGTGGCTTGGCGCCGCTTGTTGTGGTTCGTCCTAGTAACGGCGATCCTGTTTTTCGTCTGGCAAATCCCATTTATTCTGTGGGATAGTCGGGCCTGGCTCGCCGGAGTGCTGACACCATTTAACTCGTCGGTCGTGCCGGCCGGCCAAGGGCTGGTCGCACTAACCCTGTCGCTCGGCATAGGTGGCGGTGGACTGGGTTGGCTGAGTGTGTTGTCCTTCGTGATTCTTGCCGGTGGGCTTGTCGTGGCATGGCTCACTTGGCCTCGGACCGCCTGGTTGGCATTTCTTGTCCCGGTGGTTGCGCTGTTCTTTGCGACGCGCTCGTTTGGATCGTATTTTGTCAACCTTATTCCACCTGCGCTTGTCGCCTTAGGACGATGGCCGAATGGTCCATACGTCCCAGCGTGGTCGCGGTTGCGTCTGGTACTCGGTGGCTTCGCAGCTCTTGTCGTTGTGCTCCTCGCGCGATGGGCGCTCTCGCCGGCTCCCTTGTCGGTGCAGATCACAGGAGTGCATACATCCGGCCAACTGGCGACGGTCGATCAGGTCAAGCTTTCGGTCGACAACCGATCGGGAGCCAGTTTGCGACCCCGGTATGTTGCCGTGCTCGCAGGCTCGTTTAGCGTTCCATGGGTTCAGCTGTCAGGGCCGGCTCGCATCGCACCTCACTCCGTTGGGACAGTGGTGATAGCGGCGCCAAACTTCCCCTCACAGCCCTCGATTGTCGGGGGATTCCAGGTTGTTGCGCTGACGCAAGGGACGATGGCACCAAGTCCGCTGTATCAGCCCGGACTTTTACATGTTGCGCTGGTGCCCTCCGCGGTCAATCAACCGGTGCGCTTTGGCCAGCCAGTACTGTTGAGGGCTGAGTTGCTGAACAGATTCGATCAACGGGTACACCAAGCCGGTGTCCCGGTGTACCTTGGTCAGGTTGTCTATGCCCAGCGGGGTCTGCTGTATGGGAGCTCGTCCATCAATCAGTCGGCGCCTGGAGCCACCCCGGTAGAGGAATTGACGGGCCCCAATGGCGTCGCAACGTTTCGCGTCGTTGATGATGCGCGAGAAGTTGACCCGATCAGCTACGAGGCTAATCTGGTCTCAACCGATGGTTTCTACCCGTATGGCTATTCTCAGGTGGTCCCCATTCGCTTCGGTGTAAAGGGTCACCTACGATGACGGATCTCCAACAACGACACGACCGGATAAAGCTAGGTGACTCGTTTAACCTCGCAAGGCAGAGGTTCTGTGGCAGGTTGAATGCCTGGCTCCACCAACAGGATGCAGTCGTTCGTTCTGCTTGGGGGCTTGGAGCGCTCCAGTTCCTTGTATTGACCCTCGAAGAGGTCCGTATCGGATCACAGGGTGCATTGAGCTGGGACTACTCGGTGGATGCGGGCGCCTATGGCGCAATCGCTCGCGGTGACTATCATCCGACGTTTGTTATCGGAACTAATCTAGCGCCCTTTCTCCACAATCACTACGACGTGTTAACCTGGCCACTAGCGTATTTACTTGTCGGCATCGCGCATTTGCCGGTGAAGTGGTTGTTACTCATCGGGCTCCAGGCGTTGCCTCTTGCCCTGATTGGGCCAATAGTCGCCACCTACGCGGCGGTCCGTGCTCGCGAAGCGGGCCTGGCTGGACCCACCCGCATCCTGGTGGTGGTGGTCCCCGCCTCGTTGGCCTGCCTCGACATCTGGTTGTACTGGTCTGCTCAGTTTGATTATCACGATAAAGCGCTTCAGGGTCTGCTGATGGTGCTCGGTGCGATCGCGCTTGAACGACGTCGTTCCGGCTGGCTTATGGTCATCGTAACTGTACTAGTCATGACCGGAGATACCGGCGGCCTAGTGGTGATTGGCTTGGCGGCCGTAGCCCTGTTGCGTCGGCGTTGGCAGGTGGCGGTTGTCCTATTCGTCGTTGGGCTAGTTGTCGCAACTGCGCCAGGCACGCTGCTACCACCAGACGCTTGGGGTGGGGCACTAGGTCTGTATGGAGCACTCGCCCCTGGCGCGCATAGCATCGTTGGTCTCGTTGTCGGTGTCCTTAGACATCCCGCTCCAGTGTTGGTGCGACTAGGGAAGCACTTGCCCGATGCCTGGGCATTGCTCGGCGCCGCCGGGTTGATTGGGGCGTTGACCCCCGAAGGTATTGGTGCGCTGGTATCGGTGGGGCTAGCTGCTTGGTTGGCGCCATCGTTGTTCGCGTATGCTGGCTTGTTTCAGACGGTCCCTGTCTCGGATATGGTGTTGCTGGGCTCGGTGGGTGGCTTGTTGTGGGTGACTCGCCATCGTCGTTTCCTGGTTGTAGGGCTCATGAGTGGGGCGGTTGTTGCGTGGTCGCTCGGCTGGGCGCTGGTGTTCGCCCCACAACTTGTGGCCTCGGTGAGGGCAATCGCGCCGATGGGTCCGACGGGCAGCTCACTGGCGGCGATCGAGGCGAGCATACCAGTGGGACAAGAGTTGGTGGTGCCGAATGGGACCATCGGCGATTTTGCGGTCCGACACCAACTGCTACAGTTCTTTCCGTGTGGAGGCACTGGCACCATCCCGACCGTTGGACGAACCGTCAACTTCGTGGTGGCGCCCAAGACGGGCGTCAACTCCTGTGCGCCTGGTTCGCTGACAGAGGCGGCGAGTGAGGTAGCGGAGCTGCCCGGCGCGAGGTTGAGGGTATTCCCTGGACCAGTGTATTGGGTGCAGTGGATGCCGGGACCTGGGGAGCAGCGACTCACCATTGATTCCAGCGCGACCGGTGTCTGTCCTGACCTGTTTTCTAGTGCAAGGAATCCTGATGGTTCTACCAGCCCGAGGTCCCAAGCTGGTGGGTCGATATCGAGCTGTTCACTCACATCACGTACCCCTGGACTACTGGTCAAGGGCTATACAGTCGACTTACCGCCACGAAGTAACGGTGAGGCGATTGTAGAACTTTCTATCCGGGGCGCTGCATCGATCCAGGTATGGGATGATCCAGCTGGTCAGCTTGTTGCTCAGCGCTATTTGGGCTCGACCTCTGGCAACGAGACCGTGGTGGTTCCATTTAGGACCCCAAGGCTTACGCCTTCCACCAAAATTTTCAGTGACGGCAGTGCGCCATTTGTGACACGTTTTGTGCCCCCGGTTCCGCTGGATGCCTTCGAGTTACGAGTTGCTGTGGACCCAGGCTCAACGGTAACGTCATCTGGGGTTTGGTTGGGGAGTCAACAGGAAGCCCAGTCGGTTCTCCACACCGCCATGTTCGAAGGTGTTCAGAGCGTTAATTAGGAATCATGGTTGCTGGCCGCGCGAGCCAAGATGGAATACGACTTGAGAAAAGATATTGGTTTGGGAGGTGGTGAAATGTTGAGTGGCAAGAGGGTGATCGTCGTGGTTCCAGCGTATCGGGCTGAGCGTACGATCGAGCGTACCCTCACCGAGATTGATCGTTCGGTCGTGGACGAGATCATTGTCGTGGACGATGCTAGTGGTGACGCGACGGCTGAGCTGGCGAATGCTTGCGGCGTATCTGTTGTTAGACATAAAGCCAACGCTGGGTATGGTGCAAATCAAAAGACTTGCTACACGGAGGCATTACGACTAGGCGGCGAAATCATTGTAATGGTACACGCGGACTACCAGTACTCTCCTCGCCTGATTCCAGCGCTTGCTGGACTTGTTGCGTCCGGACACTACGACGTAGCCCTTGGCTCACGGATCCTGGGTGGTGGTGCCAAAGAGGGTGGGATGCCCTGGTGGCGTTATGGCGCCAATCGAGTATTAACCGCAATCGAGAACCTGCTTCTAGGGCAGAAAATTTCTGAGTATCACACGGGTTTGCGTGCGTGGTCGCGAGAGGTGCTGACCATGCTGCCATTGAATGATCTTTCAGACGACTTTGTATTCGACAGCCAGACGCTTGCGCTGGCGATTGTTGCGCAAGCGGCGATTGGCGAAGTGTCCTGTCCAACGCGATATATGAGCGATGCATCGTCAATCAATTTTTGGCGCTCGATACGTTATGGACTTGGTGTCCTCGGCGTCTCGTTGGCTGGGCATCGTGCGCTGCATGGTCGGCCTCGTGGGGTCTTCACTGCTATTGGTGAATTGCGGACTCCATCTTCATTGTTAGTAAAGGCAGCGTCGAAGTAGTGTGGAGGTGTTCCCTGTCAAGAGAGGAGTCTATGGACGATTGCTGCACTGTGACTCAAAGAACGATCGTGAGGCCATTAGCCTACCGGTACGGAGCGCGTATGCTAGTGTCACTCTATTGGAGTTTGTGAAGTGTCGACGGTGAATTGGGAATGAGTGCACGCCGCGGCAGGCATAGCTCGGCTCGGCTAAGTGCGTCGCGTCGGGTCCTCATCTCACTAGGCGTTTTGGCCATTCTGGGTGGTCTGTTCTTGGCTGGACGCATTGCATTCTTCTACACCCGCACCGCTGTCGTTGGCGGCGGTAAGGTTCGTGCGGTCGTTGCGGCAGGTGTGGCGAAGCCGTGGCCCTCCGGGGTTTTAGCCTTACTCAGAATTCCCAGTCTTGGTTTGGCTGCCCCAGTTGAGCAGGGTACGAATGACTCAGTTCTCGATGTGGCCGTGGGTCACCTTGCTACGAGCGTGATGCCTGGCCAGGCGGGAACCTCGATCTTGGCCGCCCACAATGTCAGCTGGTTTTCCGGACTTGGCGGTGTGCGTCGGGGGGATCTCGTCGAAGTAGATACACCGACAGCCCAGCAGGTGTATCGGGTTGCGTGGCATGAAGTGGTAAAGGTGGGCGCGCCGGTGTTGAATACTCATTCCCCGAGCATCGTCTTGGAGGCCTGTTGGCCACTCAATGCCTTGTATTTGACACCTCATCGATACCTTGTTGGTGCAACGCTAGTCTCATCGGTTCGGATTGAGCGAACGCCAGCTATCCCTGCGCAGCAACGGTTCACAGCCGTCGGAATTGTGAAGTCCATCGCCGATGAGAATCTGTCCCTCGTCGCCAATGATCTCCCAATGGGTTCGTTCGCTATTGTTGGTAATCCCTCTCCGTCATTCACCGCCTCAAGTAGCCCATATTCTCTAGCAAGTGCGGAGGTAACGTGGCTGATAGCCTTGTTGCATGCATCACGTGCAGGTGGCGTGAGCGAGCTAACAGCTTTGACTCACCAACCGGCCAGTGCCGTTCGCCCGCTGGCTGATGGATACTCCGGATTCGCCTCACTCGCTGATCTGACTGAAAATGCTATTGGCATTCGGGCGATTGCGGGAAGTGCTACGGTGGCACTTGACACTGCTCATGGTCCAGTCACAGTCATCGAGGAGTTTAAGGTGACCGGTAGGTCTGTGGAACTCGATGGTCTGCACGTCAGCTAAGGTTGACGGTGGGGAATGCGAATGAGGTCCGGCTTTGCCGTCATGGCGGAAGCTCTCAATTTGGCCAGGGAGTCGGTGAAGCTGTTATCAACCGCACCCAAACTAGTTCCGGTTGCGGTTGAAAAGTGGTTCATACACGAACATATTCCATGCCTCACGATCGATAGCACTAGACCCGGTTGACGCTGTCAATCTGTGGAAAGTCACAACACTTCGGGGAAGCCCGAACGCTCTGTCAGTCATCGTCTAATCCATGAGTATCAATAATCGCACCTTCTCACCTGCCGGAACTTTGACATCGAAGCCTCAGCCTTCCTTGAGTCCCTGGACGCTTCGCTAGCTTGGGCGTTGACCGCATGCGTACAATGGAGAGTCCGCGAACTTATCGCTCACTTGGCAGCTGGTGCCGTCGTGATAGCCATCAATTTGGAGGCCTACGCAGAGGGCCGTCCCGTACCGGAGCCCCGAGGCTTCGGAGAACGAGAAGCTCCATAGTGAGAATTCACACTATGTATTGGCAAGGGAAAGCCGGTATGGCGGCTGCTGGCATTGCACGTTCTCGCCAATGGGAGTGTGAGGAAGATGCGATCTTAAAGCTGCGCGCCTTACGCAACAGCGACTTCGACGAGCGCTGGAGATACCATCTCGACAGTTACGGTACCAAGTGCACGAGGTTCCATACGTCCATAAGGCAATCCTGTTGGCCGCATAATGTTCCGCTGCGGGAGTCACACCCAATGCAAATGGTCCCGGGGCAGCTAGCAGCGTGGCAGACAGGTTATCGCGGCTTTGTCGTTGGTTCGCCTATCGACACTTTGCGTCTCGAGCCTGAGGATCCCCGCTCCGATCATCTATACCTGGATCATATGGTGCAAGAGGATGAGCTGAGCTACCGCCAGTGGGGCGGATCGCTCGCTCGTGCTGATACGCCCAAGACTCTCGGGGATCTCGCCTGGGAGGCCGATGTGCTCCCACAGCTTCTCCTCGACGATGCGAGTGACCGACTCCGGTGCGTGCCCATGGACGTGCAGCGCATCAACTGGCTTGCCATCTTGGTCTCGAATGAGCTTGATGTGAGCGGCCTCTCGAGTGGAGGGAGTGAGGATGTCGTGAAGATCGGGGTGCGGCGCCGTCGGCCGCAGCAAGATCGTCGCGCTCAAACGATCGCGGCCCTCGACTGGAGCAAACGAGATGACTAGGTCTGCATGGGCACGCTGTGGACGGATATATTTTTCGGACTCGGATTCACGTTTTTCGAGGTCCGCAAGGACCTGCTCCTTGGTATAGCCTCGTTTGCTGGTGTCCCTGGCGATCTTCCACTCGCGACGGATTGGCTCGGGTGGGTCAAGGTAGGCCGTGACGTCAAAGGCGGCTCGTGAGAGTTTTGACCATAGAGGGAATAGTCCCTCCGCAATCACAATCTCGCTTGGTGTAAACAGCTCGGGCCGCCCGAGAGTCCCATCAGCGTGGTGGTATTTGGGCTTGAGGATTGGTTGTCCGAGTGTTAGGAGCTGGAGGTGTTGCTCCATGATTTTCAGATAGTTACATTCGGGATTGAGTGGGGTGAAGGGGAGGGCCTTGCGTTCCTGGCGGTCGTAGCGATGATAGTCGTCCGTGCAAAATGAGGTGATACGGTCCTTGCCGAGCGCCTGCACCAATCCTTTGGTGAGGGTCGTTTTGCCAGAAGCCGAGTCCCCACCGATTGCCAACATGGCGACCCTCGGCGGATGAGGCTCGGTGGCGAGTAGTTTTTGGATCGCTGCTATTCGATGGGGCATGAGGTCTCCTTGATGACGTGGGCTGCTAATGATCTTTGGTGCCGCTGGGCAGCGCGGTCTTCTCGGTTGCCGTGTGGGTCGCGGATGCGCTATGGAACAAGGCGCCGAATGATCCCATATCGCCCCTCCCCAATCCACAGGCTCTCGAGGTAAGTAAACTCACCGACGCTTCGAGGTGGTGCCAACGGGTAGGCGCCACTCACCGAGGTCGCGACCACGATCGAGCTCGGATGTGCTAACTCACTAGCTTCGAAGCACCGGGTCGCGTAGTCAGGGTAGACGCCTGCCACGGTCGTAGCCTCTTGCTCACTTTGGGGAGCGCACCTGGCCTGCATCTGACCCGAGAGTGCGAGTGTCGCTGCCGCTGAGATCACGCCTTCAGGTGTTCCACCGATCCCCCAGAGCATCGCGGTATTGGGATCTCCGCTCAAGACCCTCAGGCTGGCCATGACGTCGCCATCGGAGATCTCAAGTACCGGTACCCCATGAGCGCGAAGATCTGCGATTTGAGTTGCGTGTCGAGGCTTTGCAAGAACCACAACGGTGGTCTCCCCGACGCCGAGTCCGAGGCGACTCGCGACCCGCTTGACGTTTTCCAGGAGTGGGCGATCGAGGTCGATGACCCCAGCGGCTCGTTCCCCGACGATGAGCTTCTCAAGGTAGTATCCCGGTAGAGCTCGTAGTCCCCCCGATGGGGCAGCGGCGATCACCGAAATTGCCCCCTCCCTGCCGGAGGCGGCAAAGTTGGTCCCCTCGAGCGGGTCGATGGCAAGATCGATGTCGATCGTACCGGTACCGAGTCGCTCGCCAACAAAGAGCATGGGTGCATGATCCTTCTCACCCTCACCGACGATAACGGTGGCCAAGACCGGGAGGCGCCCAAGCTCTTCGCGCATCGCTGACACCGCCGCTTGATCAGCTCGGTTCTTGTCGCCAAGCCCCACCTCGTCAAGGGTTGCACAGGCCGCCGCCTCCGTGGCTCTGAGTAGGTCAGCTACCAGATGCGAGGGCTGGCCAAGCCGATAGGCCTCGACGACGAGATCAAGAGCTGCCTCGGCGATCTTGTCAGGGGTAAAGCCAAGATAGGCGGCCACGTCGTCAATCGGGGCGGAGGCGCCGAACCGGTTGATGCCATAGAGTCGGTCGCCGGGACTTAGGAACTCATGCCAGCCGGTACCGACCGAGGCCTCAACGACGAGGCGAGGGATCCCAGTCGGGGCGAGAAGATCGCGCTCTCTTGGATCGATACCCAAGAAGCGCTCACGATGGGGCACGGAGATGACCCGGGCGTCGATGTCATCCTCGTCTTTCAAAATCTTGGCAGCCGCGATTGCGAGCGCTACCTCCGATCCCGAAGCCACCAGGACGACTTCTGGGTTGTTCTCAGTATCGTGGACCACCCTCGCACCGGTGTCTACGAGCCAAGTGGGCGACTCGGAGCTTGGAAGCTGAGGGAGTGGTTGGCGCGTCAGGACCAAGATGGTGGGTCGGGAGCGTTCGCTTCGTGCAAGCTCCCAACAGGCGTAGGTCTCAAAGGCATCGGCTGGGCGCAACACCTGAGTATTTGGGATGATCCTCAGTGCTTCGAGCTGTTCGATGGGCTGATGGGTTGGCCCGTCCTCGCCAACGGCGAAGGAGTCATGGGAGAAGAGGTAGATGACCCCGAGGCCCATGAGGGCACTGAGACGAAGTGCTGGACGCAGATAGTCGGAAAAGACCAGAAACGTCGAGACGTATGGGCAATAGCCCGAGAGCGCAAGCCCGTTGGCAATAGCAGCCATCGCGTGTTCGCGGATGCCAAAGTGGATCACTGACCCGGAGAAGTCCCGAGCAGTGATCGCCACAAGACCGACGTTGAGCCCAGTCGACTCGGCGAGGTCAGCCGAACCCCCGATGAGCGTTGGGTCATGAGCGGCGACACGAGCCAGATAGGTCGCAGATGCCACTCGAGTCGCCACGGGCTCGGTTGTCACGGTGATGTCACTGGCATCAACGGTTGTGCTAGCTGTGACACCCCCAGTTGGATTGGCCTCTTCCCAGCTCTCATGGATTACCCGTTTGGCCGCGATCTGTTGGTCAACGTAGGTCCTCACCTCGTCAGGGACGAGGAACGTCGGCTCATCAGGCCAACCATAGCCAGCCTTGGTGGCGCCAAGCTCGCTGGCACCAAGGGGTGCCCCGTGGGCCTTTGCGGTGTTCTCTTTGGTGGGTGCGCCACGTCCGATGATGGTTGGGGCCACGATCAGGGTGGGACGTTCGTCGGCCATGGCCTCGCGGTAGACCCGTTCGATCTCCTCGACATCCTCAGTGTCTGCAATCGTGAGTACCTGCCAGCCATAGGACACAAACCGCATGACCACATCATCGGTGCACGACTGGTGCCGTGGACCATCGATGGTGATGTCATTGGAGTCATAGCCAACGATGAGGCGACCGAGGCGCAGGTGACCAGCGAGGGAGGCGGCCTCGTGACTGATTCCCTCCATGAGATCACCGTCAGAGACCAAGACGAAGGTGTGGTGGTCGATGACGCCATCGCTCATTGCGCGTTGCTTCGCCTCGGCGATCGCCATCCCGACGGCGGTTGCCAGTCCCTGACCGAGCGGGCCGGTGGTAGTCTCGACCCCGGGTGTTACACCATACTCCGGGTGCCCGGGGGTCTTGGATCCGAGCTGGCGAAAGCGCCTCAGCTCGTCGATGGGAAGATCATAGCCAAACAGGTGCAAGAGGGCATAGAGGAGCGCGGACCCATGACCAGGGGAGAGGACGAACCTATCACGGTTAGGCCAGGTGGGGTCCAGGGGATCAAAGTTCATGATGCGTGAAAAGAGGGTGTAGGCAATGGGTGCGAGGCCAAGCGCTATCCCCGGGTGTCCAGATTGGGCCGCCTCGACCTGATCGATGGCGAGCATGCGGACGGTAGTGATGGCGCGCTGGTCGAGTGCCTTCATGTGCGAACTCCTTGTACGTGGGGATGCTCCTCTGCGTGCTGGCACCAGGTTGAGCATCGTTCCCGCCTCGTGATGGTGGTTGGTGATGAGGCCTGCGCGATGGTGGCCGTGGGCGGCATGTGACGCTGGCCTGGAGCTGTCGCAGATGTAGGAAGCTTCGGAGAAGTAACGTTGCACGGGTGAGCGAGAGCCTGAGCGAGCACCCCTGGATATGACTTGCGTCGAGCTAACGCTACACGACCCAAGATCTCAAGAGTGGTGGTCACTGTGCCCGGGTATCCCGTGTGACGATACGTGTACCTTGATGGGGCCACCTGAACCCCGTGTGTCGGCGGCCACTGGAGTTCAGCCATGTTGTGATCTGCTTGATGCCCAGCGCCTTGATGTTGCGTGTCTCGGTGCTGGGATGGGGGTCGTGTGGACGAGGCCTGTGCGTGCCGGCATGGCGCTTGAGTCGTGGCATTATCTCCGATGACTGGTAAATCGTCACCCTGATGAGGAGCGCGCTCTTCATGTGTGTAATCGAGCGGCTGCTGTGCGTTCATCTTTGCCATCACCCCTTGGCTCATCAATGTCATCCCAACCTAGCGGATACGTGTCGGCTCTCTCCTCCCCAAGATGGGTGATGGTTGGGGTGAGGCCAGTGGCGATGCCATGTGCCGAAACTCCGCGAGCGACGTGGCGTCTGTGTGCCCGTTTGGCGTCAACTATTCATCGACGCCTGGGCAAACCAGTGCCTTCGACTGCATGGGCGACAAGCGGCAGACGCAGACGCACCAGCGTGCCCTCTCCCATAGTTGAGTAGAGTTCGAGGTGACCGCCGATCATACGAGTACGCTCACGCATGCCTCGGACTCCGAGGCTGGTCGCCAACGTCGTCTGTTCAAGATCGAAACCATTGCCACGATCGCGGACAACAATCACGAGGTCTCCACCGATCGTCGTGAGGCGGAGTTCGCATTGATGGACACCGGAGTGTTTCCAGGCGTTGTTGAGGGCCTCCTGAAGAATGCGCAGGGTTGCAAGCGCTCGTGTGGGTTCAAGGGTCCCTTCGAGCTGATCGGTTCGATCCGTGACGACGACGGAGAAGTCCGGATATGAGGTTGCCAAGGTGTGAACGGCCTCTGGAAAGCCAAGTTCGTCGAGGACTTGCCGAGCTGAGTCTCCAGTAATGTGACGAATCGCTTCGGCACTGGATCGAAGCAGTTCTGAGGCAATTCGGACATCTCTGACTTCATTCTCGTCGAGCCCGCGAGCGGCCTTGATCGCCTCAAGACGATAGTAAGCAGCGTGAACCTGCTGAAGGACGCCATCGTGGAGGTCAAGCTGGATGCGGCGTCGTTCAGCCTCTTGGGCGTCGATCAGCTGTTGGGTGAACCCTTCTAAGGTGCGTTCGTGTGCTGCCAGCTGTTCCACGAGGAGCGCGTGATCGAAGGCGCCAGCGAGGAAGCTGGCCACGCTGGTGAGTACCTCTAGATGGTGATCGAGATCGACATCGTCGCGTTGCCAGTGGACGTTGAGGACGCCGACCACCGTTGCGTTGACGTTGAGCATCGGCACGGAGATCAGCGCGCGAAAGCGCTCTCCTTGCAGCTCGGGAAGATAGCGATAACGGTGATCACTCCACTTGTCAGGAACAACGGCAACCTGTCCGGTCTGGGCGACCCAGCCGGCGATGCCGTCGCCAAGGCCGAGCGATACGCGACGACGATAGGTGTCAAAGGGCGGGGTAGCACCAACCAACTCGATGCGAGTCAACTCCTGGTTGACGAGGTGCACGAAGCAAACACTGGCACCAACTGCCTCAACCACGAGCTGAGCCGATTGGGTAGCGAGCTGGTCGAGCGTGAGGTTCTGCGCGAGCACGAGCGCGAGCTTGCGATAGAGGGTGAGTTCGTCGGGTTCGAGAATCATCGAAAGGTTACATCTTTCAAGGCGACTGCGACCGCCTCAGCGCGTGACTTTACCTTGAGCTTCCGATAGATCGAAGATAGATGACTTTTTACCGTCTCTTCACCCAGAAAAAGGCTCTGTGCAATCATCTTTGTTGACATTCCTTTGACGATGAGCTCAAGAATTTCGCTCTCGCGTTGCGTGAGACCCAGATGTGCGCCGGGCCAAAACTCGCCAAACTGTAGCCTCGCCGCGAGCAGGGCGACCCGGCCGGCAATAGATGGATCAATCGTGATCTCACCCGCCATGACACGGGTGAGGAGCCCGACGAGTTCGGCGCCAGTGGCCTGTTTGAGGATGTAGCCACGGGCGCCGCCACGAAGTGCCCGGAACAGATAGGCCTCGTCGTCATAGGCGGTGTAAAAGACGACGGGAGCCTCAATGCCTGCCGATACGACCTGCTCTAAAAGCTCGAAACCTGAGCCACCTTTGAGCCGGGCGTCGGTGAGAATCAGATCAGGTGACTGGTTGCCGAGGTAATCCATTGCCTCCCCAGTCGTCTTCACGGCCGCTAGGACCACCACCTCGTCGGCGTAGTTGCGAAGCATGGCACGAACACCATCAATGATGACCTCGTGGTCATCGACGAGGAGCAGTTGAATCGGGTGCATTAGTCCCCCTCCTGGTGATGTAATCGCCGCCTGCGTACTTGGGTTGGCGTTTCACGGTAACAAGGCACAGCCCTGGCTCTGGTGGCGGAGAGCGAGAGCCTCGATCGACATCCCAGCGATTAATGTGATCGGGAGAGTCCTTCGACCGACGACGATCGTCACGGTTGGCCTTGTCGTTGTGGACCGTTGAGGAACAATCATCGTATGCCTTGAACTGCTGGTGGTCAGGAGACATTCTGCCATGTTTGGACCCTCCGGGTTCTAGGGTGGCCAAAGCTTAGACGCCGTCGACGTTGGGTACTGCGACCGCTGTGTGCAAAGGCGCAAAGCGGTGTTGGATGATCTAACCCGAACGAAGCTCACCCAAGTGGACAGGGTGTCGTGACGGGGTGGGAGATTGTCGCTACTTGTGTGCATGTGCAGGGCATCTGGTTCCATGGTTGTCAGACTGAGATCAGCTCTTGGGGTTTGCGGGTGTTTGCCGCTGCCCGGACCCTTGTCATCAGACTCGCCTGGGTCAGCTGGCGATCCTGTTTGGAGCTTGCCCACACCCGCAGCGGGGCATCTTGGAGTGCGCGACCAAACGAAAAGGTAATCGGCCACGGTAGCGATCCTTTCGCATTGATCGCAGCCAGGTTCTCGGTCGCATCGTGATCTGACTGGCCCCCTGAGAGCAGGGCGATCCCAGCGACCGAGGCTGGCACAGCATCGAGATAACAATCGATGGTGGCCTGTGCTATGGCATCTGGTCGAGCTGATGGCCCAGCTACGCCTGGGGTTACCATCGATGGCTTGAGTACGATGGCCTCCATAGCAACCTCAAAGAGACGCAGCTGGTCGAAGACGGCTACGAGTACAGTTGTGGCAACCTTCTTAGCGACCGCCAGATCATGTTGCCCTTCCATGAGGATCTCTGGCTCAACGATCGGAACCAGGCCGAATGTCTGACAGAGCTTGGCGTACCGTGCGAGAGCATGCGCATTACTGGCGATGCAGGCAGCACTTGGCTTGGCGTCTTTGATGCCAAAGACGGCGCGCCATTTGGCAAATCGGGCACCGCCCTGGTGGTAGCGCTCCAGGCGTGCCCCCAAGTTGTCAAGCCCCTCGGTGACGAGCTCGCCGTCATAACCAGCAAGCGGCTTTGCACCCGTGTCGACTTTGATGCCGCATAACATGCCCCGGCGGTTGAGAAAGTCGCAAAAGGGTTCTTCTGTCGACGTAGCTTGATTAAAGGTTTCATCGTAAAGGATGACACCGGAGACGAACTCGGCTAGTCCTGGGGTATCGAAGAGCGTTTCTCGCCAGTCGCGTCGTGAGTCCTCAGTCGAACTGAGTCCGAGAGCCTCGAAACGCTTCGTCAGTGTTGGGCTGCTCTCATCGGCCGCAAGGATCCCCTTCGGGTAGGCGACCATCATATAAGCGGTGTTGACCATCTCTACGTAGCTCGTCGATTGGTTGGCCATTGGTCCTCCTGGTTTGGGTTTTTGTCTAACCTAGGTTGATCTCTCCGATGGTGTCTCACCCAAAGGGTTGGGCTAGGGGGTGAACTTGACCTCACCCGAGGCATCTAGATGGTTGACGAAATCGAGGATCGCACTGGTGGGTGACTCTTCGCTTCGGACACCAAGGCACCAGGTTCTTTCTTGGGGTAGCGGTGGTACCCGCAAGGAGATCAGCTCGCCAGCCCCGAGCTCTTGGGCTACCGACTCAGTAGAGATGACCGCGATGCCGAGCCCAAGTTCCACAAGGCGCTTGATGGCTAGATTAGAGCCAACCGTCAACGTAGGTGGCGTAATCTGGAGTTCACCGATGAGCTCCTCTGCAGAAGCTCGGGTTCCAGATCCAGGCTCTCGCACCAGCCAAGTCAAAGCTCCCACCTGTTCTGGGGTGGGTGTCTGAGCGGGGCCGAACCATTGGTAGGCCTGTCGCTCGTTGGCGATCAGGGCGAGTTCGTGCCCTCTGGTGGCGATTACCCTCACAGGGTCGTTGTTCCTAGGTCGCCCAGAGATTACTAGGTCGACGCGATGCTGGTCAAGAAGTTCGACGAGTGTCGTCTTGTTCGCGACCTCAAGACTCACCGTGGCGGTTGGACGAAGTGCAAGATAACCCTGGAGCCAACGAGGAAGGAGTTCTTCGCCGACGGTCGCGACCGCACCGATGCGAAGGACGAAGGCGTCGGAGTTGCACGCCTCCCTGGCTCGAAGCAGTGCTTCGTCCATGGACCCCAACAGGGTCGAGGCATACCCAGCCAGCACCTCTCCAGGAGGGGTAAGGACAAGACCTCGTCCAGCTCGCTGCGTGAGATCGACGCCGACCTCGCGAGCCAGGGCAGCCATCGCCGATGAGACAGCCGCCGACGTCACGAAGAGTCGTCGACTTGCCGCGACGATGGAGCCAGTCTCGGCTACTGCTAGCAGGGTTTTGAGTTGAGTTGTGGTCATAGTTAATATTATAGTTAACAATCAGAGGTAAATTCATAGGTATTAAATGATGTATTGAAAGAACAAGCTGGCTATCGTTACCTTGTGCCCACAGGCAGGGCAAAAGGAGTGAGACATGGCAGAGTTGACCGGGGAGGATCGCTACAAGGCAGGAGTCATCCCTTATAAGCAGATGGGCTATTGGGATAGTGACTATGTCCCGAGTGAGACCGACATCATCGCACTCTTTCGGATCACTCCTCAACCAGGGGTCGATCCTGAAGAGGCGGCGGCGGCAGTCGCCGGTGAGTCCTCGACGGCAACATGGACGGTGGTGTGGACCGATCGCCTGACGGCGGCTGACCTCTATCGAGCTAAGGCCTACCGGGTTGATGCGGTCCCGGGCCAGGAAGAACAGTTCTTTGCCTACATCGCCTACCACCTAGACCTCTTCGAGCCGGGCTCGATTGCGAACCTCACCGCCTCGATCATTGGCAACGTCTTTGGGTTCAAGGCGGTCAAGGCGCTGAGGCTCGAAGATATGCGGATTCCGGTTGCCTATGTGAAAACCTTCGATGGTCCCCCGACTGGCATCGTGGTCGAGCGAGAGCGGCTTGACAAGTTTGGTAGACCGTTGCTCGGTGCCACGGTGAAGCCGAAGTTAGGGCTTTCGGGGCGGAACTACGGGCGAGTGGTCTACGAGGCCCTCCGAGGGGGCCTTGATTTCACCAAGGACGATGAGAACATCAACTCCCAACCCTTCATGCACTGGCGGGATCGATTCTTATACTGCATGGAGGCTGTCAACAAGGCACAGAGCGCCAGCGGTGAGGTTAAGGGTCACTATCTCAATGTCACCGCAGCGACGATGGAGGATATGTACGAGCGAGCCGAGTTTGCCAAGGAGTTGGGCTCGGTCGTGGTGATGATCGACTTGGTGATCGGTTACACAGCGATTCAATCCATGTCCAAGTGGGCACGGCGCAACGATATGGTACTTCATCTCCATCGCGCAGGGCACGGTACTTATACCCGTCAGAAGAATCACGGGATCTCCTTTCGCGTGATCTCAAAGTGGATGCGATTGGCTGGGGTCGATCACATCCACGCTGGTACGGTTGTCGGCAAACTCGAGGGCGATCCGAACACTGTGCAGGGCATCTATAACGTTTTGCGTGAATCGGTCAACCCGGTCGATCTTCCTAGAGGGATCTTCTTTGAGCAGGATTGGGCGGGCCTTCGCAAGGTGATGCCCGTCGCCTCCGGTGGTATCCATGCTGGGCAGATGCACCAGCTGCTGACATACCTCGGCGATGATGTGATTTTGCAGTTTGGTGGTGGTACCATCGGCCATCCGATGGGCATCGCGGCAGGCGCTACAGCCAATAGAGTTGCCCTCGAGGCGATGGTGCTTGCGCGCAACGAAGGCCAAGACATCTGGAACAAGGGGCCAGATATTTTAGACGCTGCGGCAAAGTGGTCGCCAGAGCTCCGTGCGGCTCTCGACACATGGCGCGATATCACCTTCAACTACGCCTCAACCGACACCCCTGACTTCGTGCCCACCGCGAGCGAATCCTATTAATCACACCGTTTAATCACACCGTGTGAAAAGTGAAAGGACAATACGACAATGCACCTTACCCAAGGCCAGTTTTCATTTCTACCTCCATTGACTGACGAGCAGATTGTGGCCCAGATCCGCTGGGCACTTGCCCATGATTGGGCGATCGGCGTGGAGTTCACCGACGACCCACACCCTCGGAACACGTATTGGGATATGTGGGGTCTGCCGATGTTCGACCTCCACGACCATGCGGCGATCCTCTATGAAATCAACGAATGTCGACGTGCGTACCCAAAACGCTACATTCGAGTCACGGCGTTTGACTCCACCCGAGGCTGGGAGGCACCCCGGATGTCGTTTCTGGTGAACCGGCCCGATGACGAGCCTGGCTTTGCGACCGAGCGTCAAGAGCTAGAGGGGCGCCACATTGTGTACTCTACGTCTAGCTACGCGGCCACACAGCCACCGGGGGAGCGCTATTGAGGTGTCTACGTTCGATCACTACTGGCTCATTGCTGCGCTTGAGGAGGACGAAACGTGAGTGAAGAGGTGGATCTTCAGGGACTCTTTGTCGCGGCCAAAATGCAGGAGACGCTTGATGAGCTCGACCAAGAGCTCGTCGGGTTGCGACCAGTCAAGACTCGCATCCGCGAGATCGCGGCGTTGCTGCTTGTAGATCGGGCCCGGGCAGCGCTCGACCTAGTAGGTGGTCACCCGAGTCTCCATATGAGCTTCACTGGTAACCCCGGCACTGGTAAGACGACTGTCGCGCTTCGAATGGCCGAACTTTTGGCGCGGCTGGGTTATGTCCGACAAGGCCATGTGGTGGCGGTGACCAGGGATGACCTTGTGGGTCAATATATCGGGCATACCGCACCGAAGACTAAAGAGGTTCTTAAGCGGGCGATGGGTGGGGTGCTCTTCATTGATGAGGCATATTACCTCTTTAAGCCGGAGAACGAGCGTGACTATGGTGCAGAATCGATTGAGATCCTGCTCCAGGTCATGGAGAATCAGCGTGAAGATCTGGTAGTGATCTTGGCCGGCTATAAGGATCGGATGGACACCTTCTTTCGGTCTAACCCTGGTATGTCCTCGAGGATCGCCCACCACGTGGATTTCCCGGACTATTCACAAGATGAGCTCCTCGCCATCGCCAAGCTCATGCTTGCGGCACAACACTATCGGTTCTCGGACGAGGCGGAGCAGGTATTTCGTCGCTATCTCGAGCTGCGCATGATCCAGCCGAACTTCGCGAACGCTAGAAGTGTCCGTAACGCCTTGGACCGGGCGCGCCTACGTCAGGCGAATCGCCTCTTTGAACGGCGTGGCTCGTCGATAACCAAACTCGATCTGATGACGATTGAGCCGGAGGATATCGCTGTCAGCCGCGTCTTTGATGCCGATCGCCTAGAGGAGCCGCCGCTCGATTCTTGATCGTATGGCCAGATGCGATCACCAACCAGATATCGTGCTCTTTGTTCATGACACAGCGCCGACGTCCGATCCTACAGCGACTGGTTAGCGGACTGACGGTCCATTGATCGCTACGTCTGTCGAGGGTGCAGGGTGTACGACAGAGAGTAGATCAACTGAGTTCTGTAGGGGTATGGGCATCCACACGAATGCCGACCAAGCCGGGTTCGAATCCCTCATGTCATCTCCCAACAGCTTGGGGCAGCACTCCCTGCTTTGTTGTGGACATAGTTGTAGTAGTCTCACGAGCTTGGTCCATCCGATAATCCACCGCACCCTAACTGGTTCTGGAACTGGTTCTGGTCATGGTTTTGCAGTATTTCATACACAGCATTTGTTTTTAGCTCAGCTTTACGTTGTAACTGACACCCTTCTGGCAACGCCCCCTGCACTTCGCGCTAGCTCACATCCTGGCACGAAGCTACACCTGGTCGGATTCTCCACTTGAATCCAAAGTCTCAAGAATGCATGTCGGCTGTCTTTCCCGGCAACCTGGTTGCCTCCCAACAACGTAAAAGTTGCGAGGCCCTGCCTGAGACCGACCGCCAGCCTTGGATGCGAGTCTGGCTACCCACTTGTTGTAAGGTCAAAGACTGTCGGTACCTCACTTAGTGCTCTCTGGCTCCATTGTTGGTGTGCGGTAGCCAAGCATCGCTGTGCCAATCAAGGCACTGAGCGCGATGAGCACGAGAGGGAGTCTAAAACCGACAAGTGCGACCAGCCCAGCGCCGAGAGCGATCGAGATGCTTTGGACTCCACTGAAGATGACATTGAAGGCGGCGTCAACCCTCCCCATAAGCCGATGCGGAGTAGCGCGTTGGATGGCGGTATTGGCCCCAACCAGAAGCCACGTCAAACCAACTCCAAGCGCTATGATGCCGGCGCAGACGATCGCTAAGGCGGTCAGCGAGTGAAGTCGAGCTCCTGCCAAAACGACGACCGATCCAATCGCGATGGTCACCATCCCGAGTGCCATTGTCTTGAATTCGCCGATCTTGCGCATCCATGGGGCCGATGTGACACCGCCGACGATCGCCCCAACCCCTTGGAAGGTGACAAATACGCCCACAAAGGCCGCCGAACGCCCAAGACCGGTCGTCGCGACGGCGAACATTGCGGTTTGGAAGAAGCCGACCGTGCACAGCAACACCGTCACAGCCCAGGCTAGCCGACGAAGAACTGGTGTGGCCAGGATATGGCGAACGCCTGCAAGGGCCTCCGCTCGCCAGTGCTGCGGTGCTGTCCTTTCGTGTTGTTCCTGCACCCGAACGAGTAGCAGCAGCCCGATCGCCAGCACGTAGGCTCCGAAATCGACCCCGATAACCGCCATTGCGCCAGCGACTACAAACAATCCGGCCCCAATGAGAGGCACGATCAGGCGGAGTCCCTCCGATACCGTTGACAACAGACCATTGACAGAACCAAACTGTTCTTGGTCAAAGACCGTCGTGCGTAGACCGACGTCAGCGGCGCTGCTGATGGCCGCTAGCGCTCCGTAGAGGACCATGACGAGATAGATGCGCCAGATATCTGTGGCTCCGCGGACTCCAATCAACCCGAGCAGGCAAAGCGCACTGAGTGCGTTTGCGGTGATCAATACCCGACGCCGAGGAAAGCGATCGACGATGAGACCGGCCAGGGGTCCTACAAGTATGGTAGGAGCAACGTAGAAGAAGTACGTGAGCCCGCCGGCGGCGTTGGAACCAGTGAGTTCACGAACCCAAATGCCGGCTGCGATAAAGAGGACCTTGTCACCAAAGCCCGTCAACAAGGTCCCAAGGATGTAGGAAATGGCGTTGCGTGAGTGCATCATCGCTCCTTTGCTTCGTCGCTCGTGGCTGCAAAGGCCCTATCGAGGTCGACGGGATACGCAAGGTAGAGAACCTCAACGAGGTGAGCATCATCGGGCCTTAGGCTTGGATCGATCAGACGGTTTCGGTAAGTCCCAAGTATCTCGCGGACTTTGGTATTGATCTCGTCGAGCTCTGTTGTTGTCACGAACAGAAAATTTTGATCTACGGCACCCACTTGCTCCCACTCCTTGGGGTAGGATCCGTGCGTGCGTTGCCATCGTTCGAACCGTTCCAGTGCTCTGCGAAAATAGACCTGCATGAGGCTGTCTGCGGCGATACGTCCCTCGCCATCGAGTTCCTCTTCCTCGATTGTGAAACCTATGTTCACGAGCTTCCAAGGTCGCTTGCGCCCCTTCCCATGGGCAGCCTCCTCGACATAGCCATATTTGGCAAGTTGCCTAAGGTGAAAGGAACACGTTGTAGGACTCTCCTGGATCAACTCACCCGCCTGGGTGGCCGTCAGGGACTCGTGCAGAGCAAGCACCTCGAGGAGGGCAATCCTGACAGGGTGAGTAAGCGCCCTCATTGCTTGGGGTTCAGTCAGTCGCTTGGTCTCGGAATTAACCGTCTTCTTATCACTAGACATCTCTCGATAGTACACTCTCGAGAGATGTCTCGTGTAGATTTTTCCAAAAACTCCTTTGCCATAGATTCGCCCATCGAGATCGGGTTAGCTGGTTGCCTCGTCACGCTGTCGATTACCAACAAGGAACTCATCTCACCGCTCGCTCGAAGTTCGCCCAACCACGGCAAGCACTAACATGATCGAGCTGGGGCTGATGGTTTGAGTTCTGCCCTCACGTAGCCGAGGCTCTCGGCGACTACTTGCGGTTTAAGGGCACAGCGTTGGGCTGTCTGGACGTGCAGTGAGCTCCAGCTTTGGAAGGTACGCCAGCACCACACGATCATCGGAGTGCCAAGTCCGAAGGACATCTGAGGAGATTGAATCTCAGCGTCTCGCGAGGTGTTGGGTTGAATCAGCGAAGCGTCGTGGGGGCCATCACGGCCCAACGCGGCACACGTAACTCGATGCCTCTGCCCTGGTGGATAGCGCTCTGATGGAGGTGGTACCTGTCGGGCAACCAATCAGAACGGTTCGCACGCCAGCCGAGTTCTTCGTACTACCAACTGAAGAGAGCTGGGCGGGCACCGATGCGACAAAGGATTTCATTGAATTATTAGCCAATTGTTGGATGGGTTGCATCATTCAATATTCAATGTATTGTTGGTCCTATCGTTCAAACGTTGGGGGTTTTCGATGCGGTATCTGCCACAACTGCTTGTTGACCGACTTGAAGCTGCCGTTGAAGTTCATGCCGAGGCAGAGTTCGAGTTCCTGTCAGAATTGTCAGCAAGGACTCTACTGTCGGCAACGAGGACGACTCGCTGAAGATCCTTGGCGAGCGGCTGAGCGACATCGGCATGAAAGTTCAGAGGCTACCGATTGACCCTAGCATTGCTGATGACGACCTTGCTGGAGTCCCTCAGGGCAGCTACGTTGGACGTTCCAACCTTTTAGCTGGAATTGTGAATGACGAGTTCCCAAGCCTACTTATTAACGGCCATATCGATGTGGTTCCTGCAGAGGGTCCAGCACAAGAGCGAGAGCCGTTCGAGCCAGGCAGGGTTGGGGACCGACTCTACGGTCGTGGCGCCGATGACTTGAAGGGTGAAATTGCCACCGCAAACCTAGCTCTCCAGGCGATTAGCACTGAAACGCCTCAGTTTTTGTTGTACCCATTGGCGCTCCAGGCGGTGGGATGAAGCTCTTATTGGTTTTAGGACATATCTAAGCACTTAGTGGCTATAGGGAAGGGGAGTTATGGCTGAGGTGACTGAGCGAGACGCCAGAGATCCACTCGAACAGACTGAGGAGGAACTCACTTTCAACGACTGATATTCTCGGTGTCTCCTTGGCTGATACCGCGCCTGCGATGAGCTTCTACTTCTCCTTTGCTGGCATTGCTCTTGCGGCAGGGATAGCGAGCCCTTGGGCCATCATTGTGGCTGCCGCTGCGATTCTTCTCAAGCTCAACAGCGTGACCGAGTTTACCAAGGCGACACCGAGTTCTGGGTCTCACATCTCCTACATCGGGAAGAGTTTTGGCGCTGTTACCGGGGTGGTTGCTTCGTGGGCATTGACCGGAGGGTACATCGTAGCTGTTGGCTACGTAATGGCTGTGGTTGGCGGACTCACTTCGGAGATACTCAAAGAGTACGCGCACGTGAGCATCCCCTAGGAGCCGATCACTGTTGTGTTTGTGCTCTTCGTTAACTTTTTGGTCTATCGTGGTGTCAAGATCAGCGCTCGTTGGGCCACGTTTTCCTTCGCGTTCGGGGTGTTGTTAATCCTGGTCAGCATGATAGCTATCATCCCAACCTACCTGAATCATCTGACCTTTGCTAGCCTCAGCCCGTTGAACATTCACCGTGGGATTGCGGGCCTCGGTTTGGGGTTCCCATTGGCAATGCTTCTATTTATCGGAGTTGGCAATCCCGGCGCGATGGTAGAAGTGACCAAGAATGCCAGGAAGAATGTTCCGAGATCCATCGATTCTGCGACGATCATCGCGGCGGTCCTCTACGTGTTGATGGCTCTCACCACGTCCATAGCCTTCCACAACAACTATGAGAAGATCGGTGGGCTCAATGCCCCCTTCATTACGGCTGCGGTGTCGGCTCTTGGCCCCGTTGCTATTCTCGTCTACCTCGCAGGCTTGGTAAGCACGTTCTCTTCCCTTCTCGGCGCCACTACCGCTCAAATGCGCATTATTCTCAGTGCTGGCCGAGAGGGCCCGTTGCCTGCGCCGCTAGCGACGCTCAACAAGCGCCACGCTACCCTGGTTGGGTCGCTGGCGCTTTACTCGATAGTGGCAGGGGCAATCACGCCGATCTGGGCGAGCCGCGGCAACCCGTTGGACATTGCAGGCGATATTGCAACTCTTGGAACCATACCGGTCATACTGATCTACCTGGCGCTCAATTGCGCACTTCCTGTCTACTTCTTGCGGTTCAAGCGCGAGCAATGCAAGCCCTTCAGGCATCTCGTTATTCCGATCCTGGGGATATTGGCCTTAGTGCTGCCGCTTTGGGGGCTGGTCAAGCCGGGACAACCTTATCCCTTCAATATCTTTCCCTACATGGTCCTTGTGTTCTTGGTACTCGCCGCCATATACGCTGTGATCAGGGTGAAGCAGATGCCAGATCTTGCTAAGCGTGTTGGAAGTGTGGTTGCGGACGAGTGACCGTTGGTCCATCTCCATGGAAAGAACGGGGGCAAACAGAGAGTTAGCTGATTGCCCATACACCTAATTAAGTAGATGTTTTTGACACAGAACAAGGCGCGAGGTCAAGTTCTGAGCCAATACTTCTGGTATCGAGTTTCGTTTTGAGTGGTGACTCAAGTGATAATGTGTGCTTGTTGAGTAGGAGTTCAGCACGCGAATGGTTGCTCTCATTGTTCGGGCAACGTGTCATCGGAGATTCCGACGTGATTGTGGGAACGTTTTTGAAGACGGGTTGGCTATGAGCTCGGTGGGAAAACTGGTTTGCACCGTAGTCTCCCTTGGCAGAATTTCCTTTAGCGTGGAGTTGTCAACCGGCACGACTGGCGATCCCAGTTGGTGTCTACTTTAGGGAGATGCTCGGTGATCAGAGATGAGGAAGAGCACCCACAACAGAGGAGCCGTTATCGAAGGTCAGTGGGCGTCGCATCTTCTCTGAGGTGACGCTCTCTAGGACTGGGGTCAGAAAACCTATGAGCCCGTATCCCTCGCACATCGCCTGACAGGGCCAGGCTCTGGCTGAGCACGATTACCTTGGATGACCACGTGGTCGGTAGATGTAGGGACAAGGACCAACGCGATTGTGACAACACGCTCTCTATCTAACGCAAACAGGAGATAGGTGGAGGCGACGGTTCTCGTTGTCTGGGGTAAAGACACACTTGGATGCTCCAAGATCTGGAGGCTCCAAAGACCCACGAAAGGCGACAAGATCGCCACGGCCCATTAGCGCCCATCGCCACGACCACTCCCTTGGATTCATGAACACATGAACACCATTACAGCCCTCGCTGGCGTGTCTTGGCTCAGCGGCTGAGAGAACATGGGCCAACCTTTGGCATGGCGCCGCATGGCTAAGCAGAGTTGTACGTCGCATTTGATGAGGAACTCCATTGATGGCTTTCATGGTCGGTAGCGGTTGGCGGGGACTTCGTCGGAGTCAAATGAGGTGCGTTGCTCTAGGTTACTTCGGTTTAAATTGACAGCTGGGTCATTGCTGGAGCGGTGATGTTTCTATTGGTTGATCGGTCGCGGGTTGTACTGGCATTTGAGCAGTGCAACGAGATCGAGGGCGTGAGGATGTCGGGTGGACAGAGCAACGAGGGAGACTGTCAGGGGACTGATCGTCGACGTCGATGGCATCGACGTCGAGCTTGTCTTCAAACCGATCAAACGAATTCGTCTTACCGTAAGCCCACCTGAGGGCCACGTTCGGGTCTCCGTCCCACTCGGAGTCGATCTCGAGTTCGTCATCGGTCGGGTTTATGAACGTCTTGATTGGATTCGCGCCCATCAGAACCGGTTGCACGAGATTGCCGTTCTCGCGAAGGCCGACATGGTGACGGGCGAGCCACACTATGTCTGGGGTAAACGGCACGAACTCGTTGTCCTCGACGGCATTGGTCCTGCGAAGATCAGACTCGAAGGAGACCGGCTGATCCTGCAGGTGCCCATGAAGACAAGCCCCGAACGCACTCGCGGCTTGCTCGAGAGTTGGTATCGACGCGAACTAGTTCGAGCGATCCCGCCGATCATCAACATCTGGCACCCGATTGTTGGTGCTTGTCCCACGGCGTGGGGGGTGCGGCGCATGAAGACTCGGTGGGGTTCGTGCAACACCACCACCGGGAAAATCTGGTTAAGCCTTGAGCTTGCAAAGAAGGATCCTGAAAGTCTTGAACACGTTATCGTCCACGAGCTCGCCCATCTGATTGAGCATGGTCACGGCCCCAGATTTAAACAAATTCTCGATGGTGCAATGCCAGACTGGCGTGCGCGCCAGCGTCGGCTGAACTCGTCGATTGCTCATCCGGACCTCTGGGAATCGATGCAGTAACAGTTGTGTGGGGTGGACTCGACACCCGGGCAGGGCCCAGTGGCGGTAGAAAACTCGTGATTGTCTGCATCTTGTCCAGTGTTCGGGTGTGATGGGTGAGGGGGTCTCGTGTAGGCAGGCTGTCAGATAGGCATTGACCAACAGGACCGAAACTCGCCCGAGCGGCGTGGACGACCTGGGGCCGCTTAAGTGGACATCATCAACCTGAAGGTTCAGGCTAAAGATTCCGAGAGTGGCCGCATGTCGCGCAGAGGCCGAGGTGTTGAGGATCGTTGAGGTCGCTCGTTGGGGCGCACAGAGCAGGAGGATTCGCGTCGATGGCTCGGATTATGCTCCTCCCAATCCCTTTGGCCCCTCTCTTCTTGAGAGGAAGCTATGGCGTTATGGATCGAGTTCGCCCGAGAGCGGACAGGCCGAATCACGACTGCGTGGGTGATGGCAGGATCGAGGGTGGCTCGGACTGTTGTGATGAACGGTATGGGCAGTAGCTGTGGCCAATGATGCGATAGCTCCTGTCGTCCAAGCCCCTGTCGTCCAATCCAAGGCTGACCATCGTGGTCGTGATCGCGTCGCGTTTGCCAACACCTACCTTGACTTCCGTGAATCATGGGATGCCGGTTCTTCAGAGGTCCCCTTGGCGGACCGCTTCTTGGGGCTGTTGACCTCTTGGCGTCAGCATTGGCAGGATGCATGATGAAGAGTCTGGCGCGCACCGGAGCACTTGAATTCGACTACAACAGTGCTTGTACCACCATCACTGCCCGTCGACAAGATGCCTGGCCGCGCTTTGTTGAGTTCGTCCATGACCTTGTGATTGTGATACCTGAGAATGGCAGCGGGTCGATCAGGTCCATCGCAATCTTTGTGGGTTTCGTACCGTCTTCTTTGGACTGGCAGCGCTCTGTGATGTGTGCGGGATCGCCAGCGAGCTGACGACAGGGGCCTCCTCCAGACTGATTCGTTGTAGTTGGCGTAGATGGCCAAGAGGTACGACGTGAGGTACCGGTTCACGTGTCGCGTTTGGTGATACGGTGGCTTATGGCGAACCAGCACGGCCTGTTGGTGTGGCAACCATGGTGGTCTAGGCTCCAGTTCAAGGGGGGATCACTGTACTCGATCGCCCCTTTCTCGCTAGCAAATGTCGTAATCGAGGTGAAGATCATGCGAGTGGCAGTCTGTCAAGTGGAGGTGACGGTTGGTGACCTCGAAGCCAACCGGGCCGCGGGCATCGACGCGGTGAGCAGGGCCTGTGACGAGGGTGCCGATCTTGTGGTGCTGCCAGAGCTGAGCGACAGCGGCTATGTCTTTGCCTCGCGTGCAGAGGCGCGTTCACTGGCGAGTACGCTCTCCGGGAGTCCAACGATTGCTGCTTGGGTGTCGTTGGCCAATGAGCGAGACGTGGTCATCGTGGGTGGATGGTGTGAGCTCGGCGCCAATGGAATGCTCTATAACTCAGCTGCTCTCGTCGGACCCGATGGTCTTCGTGTCGTGTACCGAAAACTACACCTGTGGGATCGCGAACGTGAGGTATTTCTCCCCGGTGATCAGCGCTCCCCGGTGATTGAGATCAGTGGAGTGCGGATCGGCCTCGCCATCTGCTACGACCTAGAATTCCCAGAGCTGATTCGGCTGCTGGCGCTAGACGGTGTCGACCTGCTTGTGGTACCCACGAACTGGCCGGCGAGCGCTATCCCAGAAGGTGAACGTCCGATTGAGTTCGTCAAGGCCCAGGCGAACGCCGCAACCAATGGAATCTGGATCGCACTTGCCGACCGCTGTGGCGAGGAGCGTGGGGTCGATTGGGTGGGGTTTTCGACGATCCTCGGCCCAGAGGGTTTCCCGGTGGTGCCACCATTGGAGCCGAGCAGACCCGGTGTGGTAATCGCCGAGATTGACCCGCTGCGCTCACGGGCGAAGTTGATAAACGAGAACAACGACCTCCTTGCCGATCGTCGTGAGGATGTCTATGTGTTGACCCCGCGCTCAGCGCCTCCGCAGGCCTAACTCGAGCTACCATGCTTGTCGGATGGCTGGCTGGCTGGCTGGCTGGTTTGTGACACGCATTGGCGGCGGTTGGTCTCGATGGCCGTTGGTGCTCAATTTCTGATGGACGATTGCAAGTGGTCAGGAGAACTGTCCCTCGTATCGCTACGACGATGCAGGGCCTGTGTTATGGATGCGTCAACCAACAGAGTGGGTACGTGTATGTCGAGTCTACGGCGTTGATGGCGGGTCCCTTGGGCGATGACCTGTTGTTGGCGCGCCAGAGAGATCTTGGAGTGCCGATCTCGACCGGTGGCGTCACGTAGCCGTCAGGTCACGACCTGGGAGCGCGAGATCCATCAGTTGGCTCCACGTCGTGTTGGGCTGGTCGCCCACCGATCGGCCGATCACGTAAGTGGAGGTATTTGGGTGTGAACGCATTGTCCTGGTCCCTCCCGAGCGTGCAGCCATCCTGAGGCCGTTGATCGAGCTAGCTGCGCTATCGATAGATGCTCGCAGGTTGCCAGGGTGAGAACCCGTGAAGTTGTGATTGTTGGTGAGTTTTCTAGATCGCGACAAGGAGACTTGACATTTTACATAGATGATCTAGACTTGACGTAGCGGACAAAGGGGCTCATCATGAAAAAGTACGCCATGCAGACCGGGCGGGTTGTACTCGCGCTTTCGATCTCGGGTGCGATATTAGCTGCGTGTGGATCTCAATCGAGCTCCTCCAAGGTGCAGTCGTCCTCACGGGTATCCTCTGCGTCGCAGTCCAACTCCAGATCGGTGTTGTTGACCGCATATCACCTGGCTCAGAAGCAAAAGTCGCTATCGCTCACAGGTTATGTGCAGGCCCAGGCGAACGGGGAGTCGACGACCGCGACGCTCTCGGGGTATAGCTATCTGCAAAACCCGAACACGAAGCCGAGTGGCGTGTTGGTGGAACGCACATCGGTTCCAGGTGTCGCTACACCGGAGGTTCTTCGATATCGAATTATTGACGGAACAATGTATCAACAGATTCCAGCCAACGAACGCGGGTTTACGACGCTGGGAAATGCCAGCTGGGTCCAGTATCCGGCAGTGGCGTCTAGTAGCTCGTCGATTACATCGTCTACGACCGCCCAGACGGCCAATCCGACGGCCATGCTGCAACTCCTGCTTGGCAAGGGTGTCGCTGGTGTGCAATCTGTTGGTACTGCGATGATCGGTGGGCACGAGACCACGGAGTACCAGGGCAGCGTCAACATCGAAAAAGAGCTCGCTGGCCTGAGTGCGCACAGCTCAGATAAGGCTCTTCTCCGTAACTTGGCTGCGCTCAACGTCGATAGTCCAGCGATTGCAAAGATATGGATAGGCTCGCACGGGCACGTTCGACAGGTCTCATTTAGCGTCGATCTTTCGATAACTACCCAGGGGACGCCGCCCAACGTCGCGTTTACATTGGTGCTTCATCTTGACTTTGGGCACTACGGTGCGTCGTTTGCGCCGGTGAGTGCGCCATCGACCGGTGTGATTTCGCTGTCGACCTACATGTCCGATCTTAAAAGTGAACGGCCGATAGCGTCGTCATAGACTGTGAGGAAGCACCTTGGTGCACACCGATGTTGGGTGGCCTGGTCTTGAGTGGCCTGGTCTTGGGTCAGTTCCGGTGAGCCCTGGTCAGTGGGCGGTCACATGTCGGGGTGGTAGGAATTCCTGATCGGGTATTGTTGGGTGCGTCGGGTCTAGGGACTTGTGGTGAGGCCACATGATCGGTGACAGCATCATGAGTCAGAATCCGTTGACTGTCGATATGGGTTCTTTGGCGTCGTAGGTTGTGATTGGCACCAGGGGAGCTTGGACCTCCTTGTCGTGGCATGTCTTGGCGTGGTTGGGGAGCTTCACAAGGATACCTAAGATTGTTGTAGCCAGCCCCCGCATGTGCAGTAGCGGACTGGCCCGATTGAGAGGTGGCCGATGGGCGTAGTGGCGGTGATAGTGCTGGTCGCCCTCGCCTTAGCCACAGCGTTGGTCAGTGGTTCTAACGACGGAGCCACACTCGTCGCGTTGAACACAAGAACGACGACCATCGCACCACTTCGAGCGGTGATCGTACTGGCCTTCTTTGTCGCCGTTGGTCCGATGATCGTTGGGACGGCTGTCGCCTCGACCGTAGCCCGCGGCCTCGTAGCTTTCGAGAAGGCCGGCGGTGAGCTGGCCTTTATTGTCGCAATTGCCTGTGCGTTGATCATCGTGTTCGGGCTGAGCCATCGTGGACTCCCCACCAGTGTCACCTTGGCAATCACTGGCTCGATCGTAGGTGCTGGCATCGGCTTCGCCTTACCGGTTCACTGGGGCGTGGTGGTTGCGGTCCTGTTGGCTGGCGTTGTCGCACCACTGTCCGCGGCGTTGGTTGCCTATGTCGTGACCGATATCGAACAACGGTTACGTCCCCCTGAACTGCCGCGTCGCTTCCGAAAGGCGGCGGAGTGGTTCGGTTTCCTTCTTCAGTCATTCGCTTACGGGACCAATGATGCTGAGAAGCTGGTGGCGATTCTGGCGCTCGCCTTGGGAATCGCTCACGGTGTTCGAATCTCGATCGCCGGTCAGATTGGAGTAGCGATACTGTTTATCCCGGGGATACTTCTCTCTGTGAGACAGGTGGCGGCCCGGGTTGCAGAGCGCATCACCCATGTCCGATCAGATACTGCCATCGCGGTGACCGTCTGCGCTGCGGGCGTCGTTCTACTCTCATCGTTGTTGGGGTATCCAATCTCTTCGACACAGGCGGCGACCGCCGCGTTAGTGGGGG
Source organism: Ferrimicrobium sp. (assembly GCA_022690815.1). NCBI lineage: Bacteria > Bacillati > Actinomycetota > Acidimicrobiia > Acidimicrobiales > Acidimicrobiaceae > Ferrimicrobium > Ferrimicrobium sp. The sequence goes on along the minus strand of JALCZJ010000016.1, from coordinate 13,429 downwards.
TGGGTGTGCGAACTGCCCCACGTCAAGTCCAATGGCCACAGATCGGTAGGATTGGAGTCGCTTGGTTGGTCACGTTGCCGCTCGCAATTGCGACGGCGGCGATGGTGGGACTCGTTGTGAGATTCGTTCGATGAGTGCCGAGCGATCTCTTTGGCGACGGTTTATTGCCTTTCTTCAGAGCTTTGGACCAAGGGCGTCCAAGGAGCTCGTTGGCAACCTCGTGGCACACCTTGGGGCCGATGCCGATGGCGTGGCACTGGTACTCGAGATGCTCCAGGGGCGAATCGATTACCAAACGGCCGTGGTCTCGATGTCCGGCATCGAACATCGAGGCGATCAACTGCGGACTGAGCTGGTGACAACCCTTGCACGTACGCTGGTGACACCGCTCGATCGCGAGGATATCTATAGGTTCTCACGATCGATTGACGACCTCTTGGACGAACTCCGAGACTTCGTGCGAGAGTGGGACCTGCTCCAAGGTGTTGACCCCGAACCATTGGTGCATGTTGTGACGGCACTCGGCGCGGCAATTGCCGACGCCAAGGTCGTTGTCAACACCATAGGAGAACCCACCGGAACCGAGTCATCACAGCTCAGGCAAGCTCTGCGGTCCGCCAACCAGGTACGTCGTATCCATGAGGATGAAATCACGGCGCTCTTTGCCGGCGACGGCGAGGTCTCCATGGAGCTTTTGCGAGAGCGCGAACTCCTCCATCGTCTCGATGCTGTTGGGCTCCACTTGGTGCAAGGACTCAATACGATTGCTGATAGCTTCGTGAAGCGCGGTGAGTGAGCTCTGTCACTGGCGACGCTCTGTCACTGATCGTCGAGACCATTCTGTTTAAAGGCGACACTTGACCCGTAGCGACATGGATGCTCTGATGCTGATGGCCGCCGACAGGCGAGCCAAGGGTCCCACTGCAAGTGGACGGACCAGGCTCGCGTGCGACAAGCTTTCTTTGACCGGAGTTCAATCCTTTAGCTCTACCTCGACAAAGCTGACCGGACGACCACTCGTGTTGATGACGTTGTGGGCCGTCCCTTTGACCCCTTGATACGGGACACCCGCCTCTTGTGACATGTCATGGGATGAGCCTGAGGCATCAATAACATGAAATGTCCCCCCGGTAATTGGGATGACGACGTAGTCATAGGCGTGAATGTGTTGTTGGGTTTGGGCTCCGTCTGCGAAGTGCCAACAGGTGGTCCGAGTATGCGAGTCGTTGATGTATTCGACTGGTTCAGCGTCGGGCACCGTGCACTCCTCTCGTAAGACCTATGACCGGTAAGCATACTCATTGGTGGCATTGATCGCGTTCCACTGGGGCTAGGAACAGGTTCCTCGGCCTCACCGTCTCTGTGTGGGTATCGGCAGAATCGATGGGCGCTGACCGCGACACGGCTATTACATCGTCGGTTGGCCCAGGAAGGCTACCGGCGCGTTCATGCGTTATCCTTCTCTATCCCTCGTGGCGTACAAGCGAAAGATGTCAAGTTCATGGCGCGCATGTTTGTCGCGCTGGGCAAGATTCGCTACGATGTTGTGGCGGGAATGTGCATCACTGGCTAGAGGTGATGCCCTCATGGAACCGATGTCCGTTTGGAACGGTCTCAAGGACCCCAGGATGGGATCTTGGTCGAGAACCTTTGTTGAGAGAGGCCTCATTGGCTGGCGGTGATCCACACTGTGATCAGAGGACATCGTGGTTCGACAGCGGAGCCAGCCTTTTGAGATGCTACGAGTTTTGGGTGGATGATGGGTGAGCTGATGACGTGGTAGCAGACTCCGATGCCGGAGGCCTCGAGGATCGACGCGGTTGGCGCCTCGTCCTCATCGGAACGCTGGTCTCATCGGTTGGGAGTGGTCTCACGCTCCCATTTCTCGTCGTCTATCTGCACAGCATTCGGCACATGAGCCTCCCAATTGCTGGGCTGGTTGTAGCAGCATCCGGGATTGCTGGGCTCGCCACTGGTGCTATTGGGGGGAGCATCGGTGATCGCCTTGGGGTCGGTCGTCTTCTATTTGGGGGCCTTATCGTCTCTGGGCTTGCGACCATCGCCTTGGCTGAGGTTCACACGCCGCTCCTTGGGGTAGTCGTTGTGGGCAGTGTTGGAGTGGGTGAGTCCGTCACATGGCCAACGCTTAATGCCCTGGTGGCAAGCCAGCTCGCGAGTCGTAATCGTTCAAGAGGCTACGCCTTGCGCTTTGGTGTCATGAACGGCGGGTTGGGGGTCGGCGCCGTCATCGCCGGCTCCGTCGTCTCGTTGCACCACCCGATCAGCTTTGAGCTGATCTATGTCGTCGATGGCCTCACGACGCTGGTTTTTGGCCTAATCGTAGGCCTCGGTTTGCGTAATCGTCCAGGTTTTCGAGCCCACGATGCACGCTCCTCGTCAGAGTCCAAGGGCGGTTATCGAGTGGTGTTAATGGATCGAGGTTTTCTTGCCTGGCTCGTCGTCTCGGCACTCTTCGTGGTCTTCGGTTACGCCATGGTGGATGGGGCATGGGCTGCGTATGCGACCGTGATCGTGCACGCGAGTCCCCAGATTGTCGGGATTGGGTTCGCCGTCAACACCGGCGTGATTGTCGTTGCTCAGCTTGGGGTCGTCCACTTGACTCGGCGCTGGCGTAGGAGCACCATGTTGGCCGGAGTGGGCGCACTCTGGTTCGTGGCTTGGTTGATGGTGGGACTAGCCGATCTCCCGGGGCTTGGACGCCTCGAGGTTGATGTGGCCTTAGTGCTCTCACTTGGCATCTTCGGTTTGGGTGAGACATTGTTAAGCCCAGTGGCAGGTGCGTTGCCAAATGACTTGGCGCCCGAGCATCTGCGTGCTCGCTACAACGCACTCAGCTCCACCGTGTGGGCGGCGGGCACGATCATTGGCCCGCCAATTGCCGGGGTTCTCCTCGCGAGCGCCTTCCCGCTGTCGTGGGTTATCCTCGTGGTCGTTGGCTCAATGCTGGCGGGGCTCATCGGATTTAACTTACGACGCGTTCTTCCTGCGGCAATCGACCACCCACAGTTGGACGAGGCGACCGGTTAGCGTATTGGTTCGAGCAACGCAGTCGGTGCCGATGAGGTCGCGTTGGTCTCAAGTATCCAGGGTGCTTTGGTTTGGTGATGGTGAGAGGTACAACCGAGATGGTCGATGCTTCGAGGTAGCCAGCCCACGGGTCGAGTCAGCAGATGCCAAGGCATCGGACCCTTGTTGGTCGGTCTTCGCATCTGGCTCGTATTGGCGTTCACTCTGTGGGCACGTGGTCACGATCACCGTGTGGCTAGACGCTTTGACAGGGAGTTCGGCGTTCTCACAGACTCAACGGGTGGTCAAGTGACGTAATTGCGCCGCGTGGTAATCGCCGTAGGTGAGGAGCATTAGCCTGAAGGCATGATGACCCCCGATGACGTTATCGATGCACGACGCAGGATCAGCCCCTGGGTACGCGAAACTCCAGTGATCGTGTGGGATGATCATCCCCGAAAGCCAATCCTCAAGCTCGAGGCTCTGCAGGTGACGGGGTCCTTTAAGGCACGGGGAGCCTTCAACCGCGTGCTGGCTGCTCGCGAGGCAGGTGACATCGGTGCCGCTGGCGTCATCGGTGCCTCCGGGGGCAATGCTGGCCTCGCCCTCGCGTATGCTAGCAACCGACTTGGCATCCCAGCGGAGATCGTGGTTCCAAAGACCTCAAGCCCCGTCAAGCTCGAACGCTTACGCACGTTAGGGGCGACTGTCGTCGTCCAAGGGCAGCGTTATGGCGATGCCTACGACTGGGCAATCGCTCGACAAGCTGAGAGCGGTGCTCTTTTTGTTCATGCCTATGATCAGGCGGAGGTCGTGGCCGGTCAGGGTACGGCCGGTGTCGAGTTCCTTGAGCAGGTCGGCGAGATCGATGTCGTGATGGTCGCTGCTGGCGGTGGAGGCCTTGTGGCGGGGGTCCGATTGGCGGTGCCACCCGAGACGCGGGTGATTGCGGTGGAGCCCGAGCTTGCACCGACGATCCGGCGAGCCCTCGAGCATGGAGGTCCAGTTGATGTGGATGTCGCCGGTGTTGCCGCCGATTCGCTCGGCGCTCGCCGCTGTGGCGATGTCGCCTTCGAGATTCTCTCAAAGCTCGGCGTGGAGTCAGTTCTGGTGAGCGAGGAGGAGATGGTGACGGCTCGTCGCCGCTTGTGGGACGAGTTCCGACTCGTTGGGGAGTATGGAGGTGTGGCTGCGTTGGCCGCCTACTTGGCGGACAAGGTCGCCCTCTCGCGGACCGAGCGCGTGGGAATCATCTTCTGTGGTGCGAACTCTGACCCCTCAGATCTTGTGGACAGCGCTCACTGAGCTTGACGTCGATCGTGCTCGACCGGTCTTGAGGTTGTGACTTTAGCTTGGACCGAGTCGGCCAGCGATCAAGGACGGGACAGCCGTATGATGGGTTGAGGGAGTTAACTCGCCAGTGGCGGGAAGAGGCCAGCTCGAGTGAGGAGTCCTGGTACCGGTTTTGCAAGTTTGTGACTGAGCAGGTCGACGACCGGGAAGAGGCTCGCAAGGTCGCAATTGAGCTCATAGCCGGATCGCATAAGCATGTAGGCAAGGTCTTCGGTGGGGATATTGCCGGTGGCGTTTGGCGCAAACGGGCAGCCTCCGATTCCACCGAGAGAGGCGTCGAGCACCGTCACCCCCTCCTCAACGGCGGCCATCGCGTTCGCAAGGCCGGTATTGCGGGTGTTGTGGAAGTGGCATCGTAGTTGAATTGACCGACCCTCGATTATGCGCTGAACACCTTGGATGCGCTCATGGACATCCCTTGGCACGGCCACACCGATGGTATCGGCGATTGCGATCTCAAAAGGTTCCATGTCGGCGACCGTCTTGACGATGGCATAGAGCTTCTCAGCACTGACTTCGCCCTCGTAGGGGCAGCCAAAGGCGGCAGAAATGGTAATCGAGGTGCGCAACCCCGCAGCCTTGGCGCGGTCCACGACGGCCTTAGCCATGGCAAGATTATCCTGAACCGAGATTCCCTGATTCTTCTGTGAGAAGGTTTCCGTGACGACCACCACGTAGTTGATCTCTTCCAAGGGGGTCGCAAGGGCACGGTCGAGACCTCGTTCGTTCAACACCAGTCCGATGGCTCCGCCGAACGCGGTGGGATCTAGACGAGCCAGAACAGCCTCGGCGTCAGCCATCTGTGGGACACGTTTGGGATTGACAAAGCTGCAGACCTCGATTCGCCGAAGGCCAGCGGCCAAGCACCCCTCTATGAGGGCAACCTTTTCCTCGGTGGTAAAGGGCGTGGCTTCGTTCTGGAGGCCATCGCGCGGCGATACCTCGACGATCTCAATGGCTGGCTGATGCATGACAACTTCTCCCTCGACTGTTCCAGATCCTCATGACGTGCTCTCGTTTGCTTATCGGCGTTGCTCAGCAAGGTTGCGCTCTCTTCAAACACGTGGTAGTCACCACTCTAGGCGCAATTTAACTTTCTTTAAAAGTTTTCCACCATTGTCGCTTTCCTGTGATATTGTATCCAATATTGGCGTATCTTGCCAGACATAGGGGGCAATATTGGGGGAAGCTAGTGCAAATGTATACAAGATGCTCAAAGAGGAGCTCGTCATTGGTGACCTGGTGGCCGGTACGTCGCTGCGCGAGGAGTCGTTAGCGCAGCGCTTCGGCGTGTCTCGAACGCCGGTACGCGAGGCGCTGCGGCGGTTACAGGTCGAGGGGTTTGTCGAGATTATTGCTCACCGTGGCGCTCGGGTGCTTGGTTGGCGTAACGAGGATATCGAGGAGGTGTTTTCGCTTCGAGGAGTGCTTGAGCCTCACGCAGCCCGACAGGCTGCAGCGCGACTTGCTGATGAAGATCTGGCGGTTGCGGACAAGCTCGCCAACGAGATGGACATCCTCGCTGCGCAACAACCAGCTGGTTTCGATGACCAAATCTCACGTCTCAACAACCAGTTTCACACCTTGATCGTGCGCGGATCCGGTAACTATCGGCTGCTCGAACAGCTTCAGTCGATCATGGAACTGGCGCGGGTTCGCGCGACCTTTCAGCGCTACAGCCCCCACGAGCTCGCCCGTTCAATGTCGCATCATCGTGAACTACTGGAGGCCCTCGCTGCCCATGACCCCGACTGGGCTGAGGCGGTGATGAAATGTCATATCTACGCGGCGCGTTCGGTCTACCGATGATGCGCATGGTTTGTAAAGGAGGCTGATGGACGCGACACAAGTACACGACCAAGACGCACGACTTCCTCTGGAGGATCTTCGCGTCATCGAGATGGGACAGCTGCTTGCGGGCCCGTTCTGCGGTCAGCTGCTCGCCGATTTTGGCGCCGACGTCATTAAGCTCGAGGATCCCAACCGTGGGGATCCGATGCGCCAATGGGGTCGTGAGAAGCCGCATGGTCTCTCGTTATGGTGGCCGGTGGTAGCGCGTGGGAAGCGATCGGTGACCTTGAACCTGCGTACCGAGAAGGGTCAGGAGCTGGTTCGATCCCTGGTGGCCAAGGCCGACATTCTCGTCGAGAATTTTCGCCCCGGCACCTTGGAGCGCTGGGGGCTCGATTATTCGACGCTTGCAGAGATCAACCCAGGGCTTATCCTGGTGCGTGTGACCGGCTATGGTCAGACCGGCCCCTACGCATCTCGGGCTGGTTTTGGTTCGATCGGCGAAGCCATGGGTGGTATCCGCTACGTTACCGGCGATCCGAACTCGCCACCCTCGCGAGCTGGCATCTCGATCGGCGACTCGCTGGCTGCAACCTTCGCAGCGCTTGGTACGTTGGTGGCGGTGCATAACCGCACGGTTACCGGCCGAGGGCAGGTCGTTGATGCTGCTATCTACGAGGCGGTCCTGGCGATGATGGAGTCTCTTATCCCTGAATACACGCTTGGTAATTACATCCGCGAGCGCACCGGAGCCATCTTGCCCAACGTCGCGCCCTCGAACATCTATCCCACCAAGGATGGCCTCCTGTTGCTGATCGCCGCAAACCAGGACTCAGTCTTTACCCGTCTCTGTCTGGCGATGGGGCGTCCCGAACTCGCGGATGACCCACGGTTCTTTAGCCACAGTGTGCGAGGAGCGAATCAGGAGTTGCTCGACGAGATCATCGCAGCCTGGACGGTAACGCTGACGACCGACGAACTCGAGGAGCTCCTCCAGGCACACGGGGTGCCCGAGGGCAAGATCTATCGCGCGCCTGAGATGCTGGCTGATCCACATTTCCAGGCGCGTGAGGACATCATCACCCTGGATCATCCGCAGTTTGGTGGTTTTCAGATGCACAACGTTGCCCCTCGGCTGTTGGGAACGCCAGGACGGGTTCGTTGGGTTGGCCCAGCATTAGGTGAACACAACGACGAGGTGCTCACGGGGCTCCTTGGTCTCTCGGCGGACGAGGTCGCCTCCCTGCGGGAACAGGGGGTCGTCTAGGTCACCGATCGTGAATAGTGGTATCGAGAGACGCGTGATCGGCGTCGTCATCAGGATAAAGACCAGGTCGTGGAGAATGCAGCGAAGGAGCCCTCGGGGTTCAGGTTTGAAAGGAGCTAAACGTGGGATATCGATTGGGTGTGGATGTGGGGGGAACCTTCACGGATTTGTTGCTCATCGATGAGGACTCAGGGGTGACGCACCGAGCAAAGGTGCCGACGACGCCCCAAGATCCATCGATTGCGGTGTTGGAGGGGATCGACTTGATCACCCGGCGAGCATCGGTGGATCCGAACGAGGTACGTCAGTTGATGCATGGCACGACGGTGGCGACGAACGCCGTGTTAGAGGGCAAGGGTGCCAGAGTTGGGTTGGTCGTGACCGAAGGATATCGTCAGATCCTCCAGGTCGCACGCTCGTTCGTTCCCGGTGGACTCGCGGGGTGGATCGTGTGGCCAAAGCCGGAGCCGCTTGCGCGCCTTGAGGACACCATCGAGGTCAAGGAGCGAATCGACGCTCGCGGCAACGTTCTGCGTCCCGTCGATCTTGGGGCACTCCGTAACGAACTCGAACGGCTGGCCACCCATCACATCGAGGCGTTGACGATCTCATTGATGAACTCGTTCACCAATGACGAACACGAGCTCGCCGTTGCCGCGTTGGCGGAGGAGATCTTTGGGGATATCCCGATCTCGCTGTCGTCCAAGATCCTGCCGGAGATCAAGGAGTACGAGCGGACTTTGACGACCGTGGCCAACTCCTATGTTCGGCCACGAGCAGCACAATACCTTTCCAATCTCGCCAGCGAACTGGGGAAACGAACCCCTGACGCGCGACTGCACATCCTTCGCTCCGACGGTGGTTTGATGGGGATGGAGGTAGCCTCCGCCGCACCAGTCAACATGTTGATGAGTGGACCGGCAGGGGGCGTTTCGGGTGCGGTGTGGATTGCTGCACAGGCAGGCTACCAGGATCTCTTGACCTTCGACATGGGTGGAACGAGCACCGATGTCGCACTCGTGCAACAGGCGGTCCCAAAGGTTGGACGGGAGACTTCGGTTGGCGACCTGACCATTCGGGCCTCCTCGATCGATGTGCGCACGGTGGGAGCTGGAGGAGGATCCATCGCCCACGTCCCAGCCTTGACCAAAGCGTTGCGGGTGGGTCCTCAGTCGGCTGGCGCCGACCCCGGGCCGGCGGCCTATGGGCGAGGTGGGACCGAGCCAACGGTGACCGATGCCAACCTGGTGCTTGGCTACCTGCCTGCCGGCCTCCTCGATGGGGAGATGTCGCTCGACGAGGAGGCGGCCCGTCGGGCGCTGCAACCGTTGGCCGAGACCCTCGGGATCGAGATCGAGCGTGCAGCTGCCGGGGTCATCGATATCGTGAACGAGAACATGTTTGGGGCTCTGCGGCTGGTGTCTGTGCAGCAGGGTTATGACCCCAGAGATTTCGCCCTTGTCGCCTTTGGTGGTGCTGGCCCGCTCCATGCCAACGCGCTTGGACGCCTCATGGGCTCGTGGCCGGTCATTGTGCCCCCATCACCAGGTGTTTTGTGTGCCTTTGGCGACGCCACCACGAGGCTGCGCTCTGAGTCCTCGCATACCTATATTCGTCGCTTCTCGGAGATCACCAGCGCCGAGGTGGTCGCCGAGCTTGCGACCCTGCGCGCCGATGCCGCCGATGAACTCGCCCGCCAGGGTGTCACTGCATCCGAACACGAGATCGGTTACTCGATCGATGTGCGCTACCACGGGCAAGGCTTTGAGGTCACCGTCGACGTCGACGAGACGATGTTGGATGAAGATCTCCTGGGGGCGACCCGCGCGAAGTTCGAGGCAGAACACGAGCGACTCTTTACCTTCGCCCTCGATCAAGAATGCGAGCTGGTTCATCTGCGTGCCATCGCCCAGGGTGCTCGCCCCAAGGTCGAAGCGCTGCGGATCGAGTCAGGTGACGGCGACCCTGGTGGGGCCATGATCGCCGCGAAGGAGATCTATGTCGACGGAGAGCGGGTTCCGGCCAAGATCTATGCCCGTTCGCGTCTTAGGGCTGATGATCGGATCGAAGGGCCGGCCATCGTCTCCGAGATGGACTCGACCACGCTGGTGCTTCCCGGGCACGTGGCCGTCGTCGATGCGTTCGGCAACCTGGTGATCAACCCCCTTGGCTGAGCTGATCTAGCACCCGTTCCTCAGCCGGGTTTGTGTCTGTTGTTGTCTGTTCCTGTTTGATTGAGCAAAGGAGTTATTGTGGCCCAGATTATCGAGACATCGACGGAGCCGTTTGCGTCGGTCGATGTCGACCTCGTGACCGTCGATATTATTGAAAATGCGCTCAGAAATGCGCGCTACGAAATGGATGCCGTACTCTTTCGTACGGCTATGAGTCCGGGTATTCGCGAGCAGCACGATGAGTTCCCTCTCATCGCCGATCACAAAGGACGAATGGTGGTCGGTCAGTTCGGCTCCTTCATCGGTGGTTTCTTGGATAACTATCAAGGGACGGTCGAGGATGGCGACGTCTTCTTGACGTCTGATCCCTACAGCTGTGATGGTGCCATCAGCCACGCCAACGACTGGCTGGTGCTCATGCCGATCTATCTCGAGGGGCGCATCGTGGGCTGGTCGGCGATGTTTGGACACATGACCGATGTCGGTGGCAAGGTGCCTGGATCCCTACCGACCGATGCCGAGAGCATCTACGAGGAGGGGGTGGTGATTCCCCCGACCAAGATCTATCGTCGTGGCGAGCTCAATCGTGAGGCGTTGGAGCTGATCTTGAACCAGGTGCGGATGAAGCAGTGGAACCGCAGCGATCTCAACGCCATCGTCGCGGCCTGTAGGACTGCAGGTCGTCGGGTGGTTGAGCTCTGTGGTCGATTTGGCACTGATGTCTATATCTCGACGTTGGAGCTCCTGTTGGATCGCAACTATCGGGCGATGGAGCAGCTGATCCTCCAGACGGTCTCAGAGGAGCGACTTTCGTTCACCGACTACATCGACGATGATGGGCTCGGGAACGGCCCGTATCGGATCCACTGTACGATGTGGCGTGAGGGCAACAAGGTACATCTCGACTTTGATGGAACCGACCCACAGTCTGAGGGTCCGATCAACTTCTTCTTGAACGTCAACATGTTTAAGATGTTCTTCGGGATCTATATGATCATGGTCTTCGATCCGCAAATCCTTTGGAACGACGGCTTCTATCCCCTAGTGGAGGTCCATATTCCGGAGCGCTCCCTGCTTCGACCTGCCTATCCAGCGGCATTGTCGTGTCGGACCCACGCGCTTGGCCGGATCTTTGATATTCTGGGCGGTCTGCTGGGTCAGCGTCAACCAGAGTTTCTGTGTGCCGCTGGCTTCTCGTCGTCGCCGCACCTCATGTACTCAGGGACCGATCAAGCAGGGGAGTGGTTCCAGCTCTATCAGATCGGCTTTGGCGGTATCCCCGGCCGCCCCTTTGGTGACGGACCCGATGGTCATTCGCTGTGGCCGTCCTTTACCAACGTTCCCAACGAGTTCTTAGAGGCCTACTTCCCGCTGGTGATCGAGAAGTACGAGACGGTGGCCGACTCCGGTGGCCCTGGCTTCTTTAGGGGAGGTAACGGCATCGACATCGCCTATCGGTTCCTCGAGCCCGGGACGATATCGATCCACGATGATCGCTGGCTCACCTATCCGTGGGGGGTGAACGGCGGACTGCCGGGTTCACGAAGCACTAAGTACCTCGTTCGGACCAACGGCTCGACCGAGATCCTCCCCTCCAAGTGCGATCACGTCAAGGTGGGGGTCGGTGATATCCTCCACTACATCACCTGGGGAGGTGGGGGCTGGGGCGATCCGCTCGATCGCTCGGCCGATCTCGTTGCCCTTGAGGTGACCCGTGGTTTGGTGAGCCGAGAGGGTGCCCGCCGCTATGGTGTGGTCGTCGATGACCAAGGTGTACTCGATGTTGGGGCGACCGAGGTGTTGCGTTCTACGATGCGTGAGCAGCGGCCTGCGTTATCCGTCTTCGACTACGGAGCTCCATTGGCCGAGCTGAAGGCGCGCTCGCTCGCCGAGACGGGGCTGGAGCCACCACGAGACCCGGTGTTTGGCGGTCGGTAATCGAGGTGGTGCAGCTACGAGATGACTATCAGCAAGCCGGCTTTGCTGGCTCGGTCGGTTTTGGGTGGAGACCAGCGGTGATCGTTGTCGACCTGGTTCGAGGGTATCTCGATCCGACTTCGCCGCTGTTCTCTCCTCGATATGAACAGGTGCTTTCGGCCGTGATCGAGATCGTCGACACGGCACATTCCTTTCGACATCCGGTGATCTTCACCCAGGTCAGCTACGCAAAAGGCGGTCTCGACGGGGGCTACTTCTGGCGAAAGGTGCCCTCGCTTGCCATCTTCGAGGCTGGATCGCCGTTGGCCGAGTTCGACGAACGTCTTCGCCCAGTGGATCACGATGTGGTCGTTACCAAGCAGTATGCCTCGGCGTTCTTTGGGACCTCGCTGGTCTCGACCCTCAACGCGCTCGCCATCGATACGTTGATCGTCACGGGGGTCTCGACCTCGGGCTGTGTACGAGCCACGGCTGTTGACGCCTTGCAGTGGGGGTTCCGCCCGAACGTGGTTCGTGAGGCGGTGGGGGATCGCGATGATGCCATCAACGACGCCAACCTATTCGATCTCGAGGCGAAGTACGCTGACGTCTGTTCCTTGGCCGAGGTAGGCTCCTACCTCGGCCGGAGCGATCTCGGGGTCGGTCACGCATGAGTGGGCAGTGGAGTGCGAATGGCGAGTGAATGAACGTCGTGTGTCTTGTGGCTACCAACTCAGCCAAGCCTCGATGACGTCGGTGTTCCAAAACGGATGTGTAGCTCTTGCTTGATGGCGTGAGGGAAGTCTCGTGAGGTGCTTCGCTGGAGCCGAGCCACCTCGATCTGGGCCTGTGGGTCGCCGTTGAGGGCTCGTTGGCATAGCAGAGGGTCGATGTTTGCGACCGCCAAGATGGCTCCCTGGATGTTGAGGAGGCCAGCAAGGGCAAGGAGCACAGGGTTGCCGACGTAGAGAGCCCCGGTGAATCGCTCGGCCTCTGCAAGCAGTCGGCCAGCATCGCCGCTCGAGTCCTTGCATCCGACCACGTCGAGTTCGCACAAGGTATCGACATCAAGGCCAGGCGCGGAGACGCTTGGGAAGTGATAGGCCAGGACGGGCGTGGTTGGGCAGGCCTTGCAGACCGCGTCGTAATAGGGTCTCGGATCCAGCGAGCGGGGAGGTGAGAGTACCAACAGGGCGTCAGCACCACTGCCGATGGCGCGGATGGACGTGGCGACCGCGGCCCGAGCGGACGGCTGGCCAGTGCCCGCAAACACGGGGACGGTCGATGGCAACGCACGGCGTATGGCTTCGATGAGACCCGCCCGTTCATCATCGTCGAGGGCACTCGCCTCGCCCGTTGAGCCAGCGACCAACACGCCGGTGACGCCAAGCTCAACGAGCGCGAGAGCGTGCTCGACGGTGGCTCCAATGAGGAGCTCGCCATCGTCATCGAAGAGGGTGACAAGCGCGACGCCGATGCCGGAAAACAGCGGATTATCCGGGTATGTTGATGGGGTTGGGGCATTGTTGGCCATGTCTCGATAGCGTAGTCCAACGAGGTCAAACGTTGTCTCGGGACTGAGACACTGTCGGAACGTGGGGCTCGTTGTTGATGTTGAGCCTGTTAGGGGCCAGGAGCCGTCCACCCGGCCAGGATGCCCGTCTGATCCGGCGATGGGTCGATTAACCTGACTGACTCACTGGTTGTAGCTCAGGGACCTGCGCGTTCCGCTCCAAAAGACATCTACATTTATCTGCACCTCTGTGTTCGCTTTCCAGCCGCCTGTGAGTGTTCTGCCCTCTCCACAGGGACAGAACGAGCCCAAGTCGATGCTTGACCACCTCCTAGGTCCAACTTGCGTTGTCGTGGTATGCCTGGAGTCCTGCCGTGAGCGGCAGCC
>JALCZJ010000015.1 GCA_022690815.1 Ferrimicrobium sp. | reverse complement strand
CCCACTTTCTTTGCTATCTCCTTCAACTAACAACCACCTCCTTGGAGTTTCAAGGGGCCGTCTCGCCAGGGGGACTACAAGAAAGCGAAATCTAAAGTTCGTGCTCGAGGCGACAATAATTAGTCCTTCTGATTCCCCGCATCAGACTAAGGGCGCGCAACCAAGGCTGCAAGAAACGTTCGATGACTCACGAGACGGTCCAACACAAGCATTACATGCATCTGTGGTGTGCGCTAGTTCATCAGGACTAAGGACATAGGATCGGCGTGCACCAGAGGGCTGCCAACATCTGGCGCCATAGGATGCGAATTTCGGGCTCGCCGCGAACGGCCGCTGGCGCACCGTTCGCACACATGATTTCGTCGGCTCATCGGCTTGACCCCAGTGGTTTGATCGTACTGGTTGCATGAGAACACTTTGAGGACCATCCGTCTTCGATCGAGCGGACGGATCTTGAGCGGATGAGCGAACTGTGGTTGGGAACGCCCTGGAGGTTACGACGTGACGCCGCTAGCCATCTACCGAACGTCGAAGGCGCCAAAGACTAACGTCATCGAACTCCTCAGCACTCGGGAAGCCAGTAGCATCGCTGAGGGCCGCCACGAGCGCATCGATGTCCTCGGTGGAGTCCTTGATCGCACTGGCGAACCGTTCGGCTCGGGCGCGGACCTCAGGAAGGGTAACACCAAACACCGACGCCATCACCGCATGCCCGGGATCCTCATCGATATACTGGTTGATCGCCTCTATCCAAGCGGTGTTACCGAACACAGCTGGGCCGATCTGGTCGATGACGAGCTCGACAAAGGCTTGCACCACGGCCATCGTTGTCTGGAGCTCGGCTACGTTAGCCACCTGTGCAGGACTCGATGATTGTTGCAGCATGGCAGAGGGGTCAAAGTTGGCAAGAAAATTCGGGTCCGACATCGCCCCCTCGGCAAAACTCTCCATTATCCGGTTGGTATCAGCTTTGAGGTCCAACAGGTAGAGCCGGAGTTCTGTGTCCAGTCGATCGAGAATAACCGGCTGGGCCATCACGCGGGCGACGATCAGCTCACGCATCGTCCAATAGAGCGCCACCTCATCGATGGGTACATCGACAGCGTGTGCGACCCGTTGAACGTTCGCGACCACGATACCGCGTTCACCGGTCGTGGATAACGGAAGTAGGAGGTCTTGAGAGCCAAGCGCCGACAACGCATAGTGACCAACGAGCGATCCAACCTGAGCGTTCGAGAACATGGGACCGAGAGAGGCTGAGAGCGAGGCAGCGAGCGAGGCAAAGTCCATGTCGGAACCCAGGGAGAGATCCATCGAACCAGCTGGCGAGCTCAGTGAGGCGCCACCCGACAGGGCCGAGGCAAGCAGATCAAGATAGGCCTTCAGCTCATTAAGCAGCCGTTCCGCAGTATCCACCGGGCGCTCGACCACGAGATGGCGCGTCGGAGCGGCCAGCTCGGATAAGAAGCTGACGGCCTCTAGGTGGCGACTAGCAAGATCGAACAGTGACTCTACCCTGGTGCGTTCGCTCATGGCTGGCAGCTCATTGGCACCATCGTTACCAAGCGCGAGCCCCATGAACTGCCGTCGCAGACCCTGAGGGTCGACGTTTGCCGATCCGATCGCCTTCATGATGTCATCCATCATGAATTGAAATGGGTTAATCGGCTCTTCGGAATCAGCCACCGTTACCTCCACCACATTGATAGCACCGCTTAAGAGTGTAGCCTAACGAAGGCCACCGAGAAGTTTCTCTTACGATCACGTTGACGACTCCGTTCAGTTATGAAGCCTCAAAGCGTTGAACTGGGCGACTGACCAGCTGAGATCCTGCTTAGAAGCTAGTGTGAATACCTCCACCAGGCACCGGATATCGGGCCAGCTGGCCTATCCTTTTAGATGACGATCGCTGTGATGGTACCTCGCTTAACGGGGATCCACATGAGTGACGGCAAGCATGATACGTGCAGAGCGAGGAGGCGTAGGTTCAATGGAGACACCACGGCAACAGTCTCCGTGGCGTGAGCAGACGGCGAGCCGATGGCTCGAGGTTACCGATGCAACACTCCAGGTAGGACCGGCGTACGACTTTCTCAATCGGGTCGATGCTGGTGCCGTCGTCCTCTTCTCAGGAACCGTGCGTACCTACTCCGCTGAGATGGATGACGTAACCGCTATCAATTACGAGGCCTATCTCGACCTCGTTGCCGAGCGGTTCGGTGAGATCGCTACGACCATCGAGCGCAGCTTTGATGAGGTGCGCGCAGTCGTGCTCATCCACCGCATTGGCGAGGTGCTCCTGGGTGACTCCAGCGTGCTCGTCGGTTGTGCTGCCGGCCATCGTGACGCTGCCTTTGGAGCGGCGCGATATGGAATCGACACCATCAAGGTAGCCGCCCCAATTTGGAAACAAGAGGTGAGCTTGACCACCACCCAGTGGTCGAACACCGCCCATCCCTTGCAAGACGTACCATCCCCCATGAAAGGCCCCCATGACTGAGTTACTCTATGTACTGATCCCTATCGGCTTCGTTGTGATCGTCGGCGTGGTGAGTTCGCTCCACCGAGTCAAGCCGGTCTCCATCGATGAGGGCATCCGGTCCTTCGAGGGGTTGCGAAGGGCGCTCGATCGGCGTCAAGGGGCCGAATCGTCTGCCGGTACGCGGAAACCCCGCTCGTAAATGGCGCTTATCACCGTCGACATCGGAGCCGCAAACACCCGGATCCAGGTCGCAAACGAGCCGATCATGACCCTTGCCTCGGAGGCTGCCTATGACCTTGATCGCAAGGAGGTTCGGGTTATAGGATCCGAGGCAGCCCAAGAGGTGCTGCGCAGTGGCTCGAAGACCAAACTCGTCAAGATCATGCAACGGGGAGCGCCGGCTGATCCCGAGGCCGTCAGCGGCTTCTTGAAGCTCGCGCTGCGCTCAATCGGGGTTCGTTCATTCGCGCGCTCCGAGGTTCTCTTCAGTGCGACCACTCATGCCTCCCCACTCGACACCGCTTCGCTGAAGCGCTGCTTTGAGGATTTGAATGCAAAGCCGGTCACCCCACTCGAGACGCCGATCGCCGCCACGGCGGGCATCAACGAGGACGTACTCGGAGAGGTCGGCACCATGACGGTCGTGCTCGGTGAATCACTCGTTGAGGCCGGCATCGTCTCGTTTGGCAAGCTCGCCTCCCGCGCGAGTGCCACCGCAAGCGTGAGTACGCTTCGACAGGCGATCCGCGAATCCGTCAAGGCCACCTGTGACCTCGTCATCTCCGAAGAGGTCGCCAATGACATCCTCACCCAGCTTGTCGACTTTGAGCGCGCGCATCGTGGTGCTCAGGCCAAGATCTGGGGGCGCAGCCTTGCCAATGGTGAGAGCGCCAGCGGTATGATTCTTGAGGATGTGATCTTCGCATCCATTCTCCCGACCTTGGACCTCATCATCCAGACGATTACCGACTGCATCACCAAGGCGCCCAACCAACTGGTGACCGACGTTGCCGATCGAGGACTCTGGCTTCTTGGTGGCGGAGCCCATCTCGTCGGTCTCGCCGCTGAGCTAGAGCGAAGGCTCGGCGTCGAGGTTCATTGCATCGCAGAACCCGAGCTCGCGGTGGCCCGAGGGCTGTCGGTTGTCCACGCGACAAACCCAAAAACGATCTACTGGTAAGGATCTCGCTCGAGGTCAACGAAGAGCTGGCGGATCTGCGCATCACGATCATTGCGCAGCTCCTCGACCGCCCTCGTCAGTTCATCAGATTCGAAGGCAACCGAGACAACCAAGGCACGCCTCCGAAGGTAGACGTTCTTTGATCGCAGGGCTTCAATGACCACCGGGAGGCCACGCTCGTCGCCAATCGCACCAAGGCTGGCAAGGGCGGCCTCACGCACCAGCATCTCCTCGTGACCGCTGGCTAACGCGATGAGCGTCGTTACCAGCGAAGAATCCTCGAGTTCGCCAGCGACGTAGGCCCCGTATTCGGCGACGAGCCACGAGGGGTCTTGCATCCACTGCCTCGCAAGCTCTGACGTTAGCAATGCACGAGGAACCGCCGTAACGGCGGCGATACCCACCCGCTGATCTGGGTGTGCAAGGGCAACGGCAAGCAATGCTTCGTCTGGGCCAAAACGTCGCTGATAGGCACGATGACCTTGGGCGAGCAACTCGTCGGGCAGCGTTTCGAGCAAGGCCGCGAGCTCGTCGCGATCGGCCACAAGCAGGGCTTTAGCGTCATGAGACACCGCGTGCTCCAGCAATGGTAAACAAAGCAACTGCGGTCGCCGCACTCACATTCAGGGAGGCAACCGATGGTGCCATCGGTATCTTGGCCAGGAGATCACAGCGTTGTCGGGTTAAGCGCGACAACCCATCCCCTTCAGCCCCGACCACGAGGGCCAACGACTCGGTGAGAAGGTTGCACTTGGCAAGCTCGGTCTCGGCCTCAGCAGCCAACCCCACCGTCCAAACCGACCGTTGTTGGAGCTGCGCAAGCGCCGCCGGGATGCCGGCAACAACGCTGAATCGGAGGTACTCGATGGCACCAGAGGCCACTTTGGTGACCGCCGGAGTGACGAGTGCCCCGCGACGTTCGGGCAGGACGACCCCGTCAACGCCAGCAGCAGCAGCGCTCCGGAGAATCGCGCCGAGATTTTGCGGGTCCTGAACGCGATCAAGTACGAGAATAAGTACCCCTGGTTCGGCGAACTCGATAAGCGGATAGGATCGTAACGGCTCGACGAGCGCGAGGACCCCTTGGGGTTGTAATGACGACGCCCGATCCTTGAAGGCCGTCTCGGAGACCTCCCGAACCCGTATGCCTTGGATCTCGGCCAGCGCTACAATCTCGTGATCGACCGCGTGGCGCACAAACCATAGCTCGTGTACCTCTCGCCGATTGGCCCGCAAAAGTTCGATGACCGCCCGACGGCCCTCGACCTGGGTCCCACCAAGGCTCCGTTCGCTCATCTCAGCAACGCGATCGCCAACGTCGCGACCCCAAGTCCAGCACCGAGGTCGCCAAGACCTTCGGCCCGTTTGGCCTTCACCAGCGTTGGTGCTCCAAGACACTCCTCCAAGGCGTTGCCGAGCACACCAAGTGAGGGCCCAAGACGAGGACGTTCAGCTATGACCGTCGCGTCCACAGAGTGGATGCGATAGCCCTTCGCCTCGACCACATCACGGCATCGACCTAAGAGATCCATCGAGTCAGCACCATGAAGAGCAGGGTCCGTGTCCGGAAACAGGTCACCAATGCCACCGACACCAGCGGCGCCTAGCACCGCATCCGCGACGGCGTGCGCTAGACAGTCGCCATCGGAGTGGCCGACAAGCCCGGGAGGGCCAAAGTGGGTGCCGGCCAAGATGAGGTCACCCCCTCCGCTGGCTCCAAACGGATGAATGTCGAAGCCAAGGCCGACCCGAGGGAGTCGGAAGCGGTCAAGGTCGCCCGGTACGGTCACCTTTGCGGCGAGCTCATCCCCTGGCACCACCGACACCGTAAACCCCAGCTCCTCGGCGATTGCTGCCTCATCAGTGGCCTCTCGATGGCTCTCGACGATGGCGGCGAGCACATCATAGTGAAACCCTTGTGGCGTCTGCACACGAACGATCTTTGTCCTGTCCAACGTCCGCACCACGACCGCATCCTCGACCACCTTGAGCGTGTCAACCGACGCCAGCGCGGGAACCACCGCCGCGCACCCACGGGCAAGCGCCGCGACCACTCGCTCAAAGAGCACCTCGGAGGCGAACGGACGCGCGGCGTCATGGATGAGCACGTAATCAACAGTCTCATCAAGGTGACGAAACGCGTTGATAACCGACCCAGTCCTGGTCTCAGCACCAACCGTGTACCGCAGGCCGTCCGCCCCTGGTGGTAGCTTCACCCCAGGAGGAAGTGCGACGACGATCAGATTTGACACCGCACGGGCTCGTGCAATCGCCGCATCGATCAGCGTGACACCGTCAACGCGTTCAAACTGCTTGGGGCCCCCAAAACGCGTGCCTGAACCAGCAGCGACAATCAAGGTTGCGACCGACAACGGTCGCCCCGCTATGCGAGCGCCTTGTCGAGTCGCCCCTCAGCATCTTCAGGAGTGACCGACAGCGCAAAGGTGAGTTCGGAGACCAGTATCTGTCGTGCCTTTGCAAGCATTCTTCGCTCACCTGCAGAAAGACCCTTGTCATTGTCACGGATCGTCAAATTGCGCACCACCTCGGCAACCTGATAGATGTCGCCCGACTTAAGCTTCTCGACGTGGTTCTTGTACCGCCGCGACCAGTTGGTCGGCATACGCGCATCCTTTTTCCCGAGGACGGCGAAGACCTCTTCGACCTCTTCGTCGTTGATCACATCACGTAGACCAACCTCTTCAGCAAGATCAACAGGTACACGAACCGTCAGGTCTCCGTATGCGATCTTAAGGACAAAGTACTCCCGTTCTTCCCCGAAGTCCTCCCGACGCTCCCGATCTTCGATGATCGCTGCACCATGGTGGGGATAGACGACCTTGTCGCCGACTTCAAATGACAATGGAACCGCCTTCCAAGAAGGACATACAGTAAGGATTAACTGAACTTTTCTACTAGTATACCAGCTCGAGGGCAGGGGGTGGATGTGCTCAAGTGTGCTGAAGGTGACGGAGTCGGAACGGTGCTAGCCCTCGTGGCGAGTCATCCGGTGTTTTCTTGCTTCTCCGGAGAGCTGATGACGCCTACTTTTATCGGCTCCCATCTCAAGCACTACCCCAAGCATGGGATACTGTATCGTCACAACACGCAAGCTGAGGACTGCTTCTTGATCTGCTCTGGGCGGATCGGACTGCTCGCCGAGGGGCCATGGGGCAGCCCGTGCATGCTTGGAATCAAGTCACGTGGTGCCGTCGTAGGAGATTTGAGCCTTTTTGACCACTCTTTGAGGACTTCAACCGCCAAAGCACTTGAACCATCCCTGGTGCTTGTCATCCCCTACGATCTCCTACGCAAAAGCCTCGTCGAAAACCCCGAGCTGAGCTGGAGTGTTCTTGGCGCCTACGCGGCCAGGATCCGTGCGAACGACGAACGCCTAGTCGAGGCGCTCAACCTCGACCTGATCAACCGTCTCGCACGACGCCTCTTGGATATCTCTCAAGGTCAAGAACAGTTTGTTCTCGATATTACCCAAGAGGAGATCGCAAGCCTCGTCGGGGCCTCGCGCGAGCGCACCAACAAGGCGTTGATCACCCTGCAGCGCTGTGGTGCCATCGCCATCGACAACCACCGCATCTATCGTGTGCTGGATCCAGACAAGCTTGTGCTCTTAGCGCTCAAGCGGCGAGACGACCGGACTGACGCCAAGAGACTCACGAATCACTCTGGCCCAGTCGGGTCCAATATTATCTAACGAAGCCAGTTCCTCTTCCGGTGCCGAGCGGATGGCCGCCACCGATGGATAGCGATCCAAAAGGGATGCCACGGCTGCAGTAGGGATCCTGGAGATACCATTCAACAGCCTTGAACCCCGCGACGGCAGCGTGAAGAGCGCAAGGTCGCCCTGTTCGAGAGAGACCTCACGGAGTGGTTCGCAGATCGCCTGTCGGGCCACCCAACTCGCAAAGGTCCTCAGATCCGTGACGTCGTCGGTTGATAGCGAGGAGAACGAATCACGAACTGCCGCAATCTCTAGCGGATCACAGTAGCCCAAGAAGTCAAAGATCAGCGAATCGAAACGCTCCTCGAAGTCCAGCGAAATCTCGGCCGACTGCAACGCGAGCAAACGACCATCTGTTCCAAGTTCGAGTAGGTATCCATCGATCTCAGCACCGATACGCCGCACCATCTCCCCTCGCTGCAAGGCAAAGAGCACGTCTCGAAAGGTAACTTGATCATTGAGCTCTAGCGGAGTCAAGTTCGCCAAAACCGATTCGAAGCGCTCTCGATAGCGCTCGAGTGTCGAGAGTGCCTGACTCGCGCGGGATAGCACCGAGGGGATTGGCTGCAAGGTCTGTTTGTGACTGCGATAATACACCGAGATCACCGATAGCTCCTCGGATACGGCGACCACCACGGCATCAACGCTTGAGGCCACCCGCTCAGCCGTTCGATGTCGCGTCCCCGTCTCAGTGGTCACCAATCGTGGATCAGGCATCAGGTGGACGTTGGCTCGAACAATTCTGGTTCCGTTGGCCGAGAGAATGATAGCACCATCCATCTTGGCGAGCTCGAACAGCTTTTGCGGTGAGAAGGCCGCCTCGATAAGAAAGCCACCCGTACAGATCTCGAGCACCTCTGCCGCATCACCCAACACGACCAACGCACCGGTCCCTGCGAGCAAGATACGGTCTAGACCAGCCCGCAATGGGGTGCCTGGCGCGACCTTAGCCAACGCCGTTTGTTGAAATTCAGTGATCGAAGCGCTCATCTGTCTATAAGCCTACCACCTGAAGTCGATCGGACTTATGAAGACCAAGCTCGGTCAATACATCCCGAAGGTATGGCTTGGTCGTAGGCGTAATGATCTCGCGGGATGGAACCGGCAGCGCCTGTGTCAACCCTCGGATGGCGTCATCGGCGATCAGTTCTCCCAACAACCCGATCTCAGCACAGGCGAGCAATGGGCGAGCCAACGGTACCGAGCGGCGCGAACTCACCAACGCGATCGCCAACGCCAGGTCAACTCGCGGATCGGATACTACGCTGCCGCTCGGGATGGCCACCATGACCTCTCGGTCCGCAAGATCAAGATCACAGTGTTTGTCGATCACGCTGAGCAGGTACCGAACCCGATCGGTCTCAACCCCACGGGACAAAAGTCGTCCTTTGGACTTCGCACCAACCAAGGCATTCACCTCAACGATCTGGGCGAGGCGGCCTACTCTCACCCCCGCCCATGCGCGTCCAACCTCGGGGGTTCCCTCAAGACGATTCGACTCCTCAAGCATCCGTACCCCTGTGGCCTCCAACGAGAACCGTCGCACCCCATCACTTGGTCCAAACCGATTCTTGCGAACCAAGACTCGACGAATCCCAGGTGCCCCAGTCGCCTCGAGCATGAGCGACGCATCCACCATGTGCTCGACATAGCGCGGCCCGAGGAGATCGCCATCCTTTGTGACCTGACCAATGACAACCACCACCAACTCTCGCGACTTGGCAAGCTTGACGACTGCGTCAACGAACTCCTTCATCAACGCGACACCGATCGCAAGGGCTTGCAGCGAGTCGATCACGACAAATTTTGCCTCGGTCGTCTCCATCGCCGCAAGGGCCTCATCACTGTCGCGCGTCGCCAGCACCAGTAGCTGGTCATAGCTGCCACCGAGCCGCTCGGCTCGCTGAGCAAGCTGCAACTGTGTCTCTTCGGCGGTAATGTAGAGACTCGATGTCGTCGCCATGATATTGGCAGACAGTCCAAGGATGAGCGAAGATTTTCCAACACCCGGCTCGCCCGAGACCAGCACGACGGAGCCGAAGACGAACCCGTCCCCCAAGAGTTCGTCAAGTCCCACAATCCCCGATGTCAAGCGACGCTCTCGATGTCGTGTGACACGTGCCAGAGGCACTGGAGTTGTCATCGCTCGCGTCAAGCGCGTCGGCTCCGACTCCTCACCAATGAGCCCCCACTCACCACAGGCAAGACACTGCCCTTTCCACGTGAGATGGAGCTCGCCACAACCAGAACAGCGAAACTTTTGCTTCATAGTGGTTGGTTTAGTCCGAGCCTCTGACAACCTGATGTCAACTGCTCACCGTCGGAGGCTTGCCGGCGAGGGCAAGTCTCACCCGACACGGTCGCTGGCTTCGCTGCAAAACGGCCGAAGCCGACGGGATTACCGTCGGCTTCGCAGGAGGCCTATCAGCATGCGGGTCTTGCTAACCATAACCATGACAGAACATTGTATCGGCTGATTGAGCCCCAGACCTCTCAGCCACTCCGTGTGGAGCCGCCGTATCTAGCAAGGCTCAGAACCTCCGATCCATCGTTGCTGTCGCTGCCGGTGGCGAGGTTAGTCAGCGCTGGAGGACTCGGCTAACTCCATCGGAGTTGGATCGACTCCTTCAATCACCCTGAAGACCACCTCATCACCATCGAAATCGACGACCACCATCTCGCCTGCATGAAACTCACGATTCAACAGGCGTTCTGACAAGGGGTCCTCAATCAGTCGCTGAAGCGTTCGACGCAACGGACGGGCGCCAAGCTCCCGGTCATAACCGACCTTTGCTAGGTGCGCACGAACCGACTCCGTCAACTCAATACCAATGCCCTTGGTCTCGAGTTGCTTTTGAATTCGCTTAAACAGAAGATCAACGATCTGCTCAACCTCAGGCTGGGTCAACTCATGGAAGACGATTACCTCATCGATACGATTCAAGAACTCTGGCTTGAAGTGTGACTTGAGGGCCTCGTTCAACTTGATGCGCATCTTCTCGTGATTGACCGCATCGGTGTTCTTCGAGAATCCCACCTGGCTCTTGTGGAGTTCGGCGCTACCAAGGTTTGAGGTCATGATCAAAATGGTGTTCTTAAAGTCCACCGCTCGTCCCTGGGCGTCCGTGAGACGACCATCCTCGAGGATCTGCAACAAGGTGTTGAAGATATCAGGATGCGCCTTTTCAATCTCATCGAAGAGCACGACAGAGAACGGCTTTCTCCGAACCGCCTCAGTCAGCTGCCCACCTTCGTCGTAGCCCACGTAACCAGGAGGCGAACCGACCAGACGGGCAACCGTGTGCTTCTCCATGTACTCGCTCATGTCGAGCTGGATCAGCGCGTCTGGATCCCCGAAGAGGAACTCAGCCAACGTCTTGGCCAACTCAGTCTTGCCTACACCCGTTGGTCCGAGAAAGATAAACGAACCTGACGGACGCCTTGGGTCCTTGAGACCAGCGTGCGTTCGACGGATCGATCGCGACAACGCCGAGATCGCCTCTTGCTGCCCGACGATCCGACGATGGAGTTCATCCTCCATCCGCAGAAGCTTTGCCGTCTCTTCCTCGGTGAGACGATTCACCGGTATGCCGGTCCACATGGCCAAGACTTCAGCAATCACCTCTTCGTCAACGACTCCGAAGCGCTCCTTACCCTCCTCTTTCCACGAGGCCTCCAACTCACTCTTACGCTGAGCAAGTTCGCCTTCCTTGGTCGAGAGCCGCTTGGCTTCGTCAAAGTTCTGTCGGGCGAGCGCTGAGTCCTTGTCCTTACGCGTACGAATGAGATCATCGTCGAGCTTGCGAAGTTCGGGAGGTGACGTCACCCGCTTGATTCGTAGGCGACTACCAGCCTCGTCGATCAGATCGATCGCCTTGTCCGGCAAGAAACGATCGGAGATATAGCGATCAGCCATATTGGCAGCCGCCACCAGCGCCTCGTCGGTAATCGTCACGTTGTGGTGCGACTCGTAGCGCTCACGAAGGCCCTTCAAAATCTCAAAGGTGTCCTCGATCGAGGGTTCACCGACGGTGATCGGCTGGAACCGCCGCTCGAGCGCGGCATCCTTCTCGAAATGCTTGCGATACTCATCAATGGTGGTGGCACCGATCGTCTGCAACTCGCCACGAGCCAACATCGGCTTGAGGATCGAAGCGGCATCGATGGCCCCTTCGGCTGCACCCGCCCCTACCAAGGTGTGGATCTCATCGATGAAGAGCACGATGTTTTCCTTGGTGCGGACCTCTTTGAGCACCTTCTTGAGGCGCTCCTCAAAGTCGCCACGGTAACGGCTACCGGCGACCAACGCACCGAGATCAAGCGTGTAGATCTGCTTGCCTCGCAGCGTATCGGGGACGTCACCTTGCACGATCTTCTCCGCCAAGCCCTCGACGATCGCTGACTTACCAACACCTGGCTCACCGATCAGTACGGGGTTGTTCTTCTGACGGCGTGACAGCACCTGCATCATCCGCTCAATCTCTCGATCGCGGCCGACCACCGGGTCAAGCTTACGCTCTCGAGCCATCTGCGTCAGGTTGCGACCAAACTGATCAAGGACGGCCGATCCACCTGAGTTCTCCTGGCCTGTCGAGGGTCCAACGCCGGCCCCAGCTGGCTGCTTGCCCTCATACGTCGTGAGGATCTGCATGACCTGCGAACGAACTCGCGTCAGGTCAATGCCCAGGTTCATAAGCACCTTTGACCCGGTTCCCTCACCCTCTCGCACCAGGCCAAGGAGCATATGCTCAGTCCCGATGTAGTTGTGACCCAGCTGTAAGGCCTCACGTAACGAATATTCAAGCACCTTCTTGGCACTCACCGTGAACGCCGGCGAGTTCGGGGTAGGTCCAGACGAGGGCTCGGCGAGCTTGACAACCTCTTCGCGAAGCCCTTCAAGCGTCACCCCGAGCGACTCAAGCGCCTTGGCGGCAATACCATCGCCCTCATGAACAAGACCTAGCAATATGTGTTCAGTCCCGATGTAGTTGTGGTGGAGGAGTTTTGCCTCCTCTTGGGCGAGCACTAAAACTCGGCGAGCACGATCCGTAAAACGTTCGAACAACTTCATTGCCTCCTCATCGAGATCCTCCGCTGGAGTGACGCAGCGCATAATCCCGATCTATCTTTTCATCAGTCTAGTCAACACCAACGACAAGCTTTCCATGCCCGCGTAGTTCGCAGACTCTCACAAAACTTAACTCCGCAGCCCCGCGACACCGGAACCGGCGGTGTAGCGCCGTTCCGAAACGACGATGCTTGACCGCCCACCACGATCGTCTCGAGCTCGCGTACCTCGCGCAGGCCAGCTCTTGGGTCGAACGTCACGGCCAGGGCCACAACCTTGTGAACCCACCGCGAGTTGGGCACCTCTGCCTTCATGGGACTCATAAGAGCTAACCATCTGGGTGTTATCGTCCGGTATCGCCCCAAACACAACTACCAATCCAGTCAAGGCGAACGCACTGACCAATGTTACTGCCCGATGCGAACCCACCAACAGGGAGTCCGTTCAAAAACCCCTGCCGATCATGCCCCGTGGGCCATGGTCAAAGCCAAAGATCGAGTACCCGCATTACGTTTACGCCCGCCGACCATCTAGGGTGGAACTCGGTGGAATACGAAATCAGTTTAATCGAACCGTGGATGAGTCGCTCCTTAGCGACCCTCGAAGAGCAGTTGCGCGATGCTGCAACGACCGGTGACCCGATGATCAGTGAGGCGGCAACACACCTGATCGCAGCTGGAGGCAAGCGAGTCAGGCCGATGATCTCGTTTGCAATGGCTCACGCACTTGGCTGGTCTCCAGAGGAGATCGCTTCCTACTCTAATGCTGCGATCATCCAGGGTGCAGTCGCAGTGGAGCTGGTCCATCTTGCATCGCTTTATCACGATGACGTCATGGATGAGGCGAACGAACGGCGAGGGGTACCAAGCGTCAACTTGAAATTTGGCAACCTCATCGCGATCGTCACTGGAGATTTTCTGCTCGCCAAAGCCGCTGGCATCTCGGCGCGGCTGAGCCAGGAGATCGCAACGCTGCTCGCCGATACCCTTGCGCGGATGTGTGAGGGTCAGATCCTTGAGGTCGCGGCCGCCCATCGTCTTGATCGTAACCGCGCGGAATATCTCGCCGCCATCGCAGGCAAGACCGCCTCGTTGATGGCGGCCTCGGCGAGAATTCCAGCGCTCCTTGCTGGTCTCACCGACGACGAGGTAGCTATCTTCACAGAGATCGGCGAATCCATCGGCATGGTATTCCAGATTCGCGACGACATCATGGACATCTTCGCACCCAAAGAGATCCTGAAGAAAGAGCCTGGGCAGGACCTAGTCGAAGGTGTTTATACATTGCCGGTGATTCTCCTCCTCGCCAAGCCAAACGATGCTCAGGCGCTCACAAGGTTGCTCCCGAACGCCAATACCTCAAGGAATCTGCGCCAGATCGCCGAACTCCTGCGCTCCTCGGGTGCGTTGGAGGAGTCGCTCGTGGTCATGGAGCAATACCGCGACCGAGTCGGCGAACTGGTCACAAAGCTCGAACTCTACGACTTCGCCTGGGTGACCAATCTGCTCAACCAGCTGGTTGAGTCGGCACGCTCTGCGGTCGGCCAGGGCATCGGGATTCTGCGACTCGCCACCTGACGCTACCAGGCTACTAGACCCCCAACTACTGTCAAACGATGAACGTCGTACCTCGCCCGAGCGACTGACGATCCAGCACCCGTCAAGGCTCGATCGGTCAGGATTCGGTGGCTGGGGCCTCTGGTCGAAGTGCTGGGAAGGCGATCACCTCTTTGATGTGCGGAGCATCGGTCAAAAGGATAACCAATCGATCGACACCGATTCCTAGTCCACCCGTGGGAGGCATGCCGTGTTCAAGCGCTCGCAAAAAGTCCTCATCAAGGAGCATCGCTTCGTCATCGCCGTGCAGTCGCGCCTCAGCTTGCTGGATGAATCGCCGACGCTGTTCATCTGGGTCGTTCAACTCAGAGTACGCGGTTCCCATCTCCCGACCCATGATCACAAGATCAAACTGCTCAACTCGCCCACGCTTGGCCGGATCGCGATGATCACGCGCTAGGGGCGAGACCTCTTTCGGGAAGTCCAAGACAAAGGTAGGCTCAACAATCGCTCCCTCGACCAGCTCCTCGTAGAGCGAGAAGATGATCCGACCAGGGCCATCTGTCGTCTCCACCTTGACTCCATGGTCGGCTCCAAGTCGAGCGAGCTCCTCACGCGAATCATCAAGACTCACACGACGTCCGACCGCCTCCGAGACCAACTCCTCCATCGCCGCCCTTCGGAACGGCGGGTGCAGGTTGATCATCTGACCCTGACACGAGACGTCGAGTTTGCCAACGGCGGCCATTGCCGCATGAGAGATCAGCATCTCCGTAAGCTCGATCATCCCATAGACGTCCGTGTAGGCCTGATAAACCTCCAGCATCGTAAATTCGGGGTTGTGCCTCGGCGAAAGACCCTCATTGCGAAAATCTCGCCCCAGCTCAAAAACCCGTTCGAAACCTCCAACGACGAGACGCTTCAGGTAGAGTTCGGGCGCGATACGCAGATAGAGATCAGTGTCTAGCGCGTTGTGATGAGTGACAAAGGGTCTTGCCACCGCGCCGGAGGCGATCGGCTGCAAAATTGGCGTCTCGACCTCCATGAACCCGCGTTCACCAAGATCGTGGCGGAGCTGGGTGATGATGCGAGATCGCGTGGCAAGACGCTTCCGAACCTCCGGGTTTGCCCACAGGTCAACATACCGCTGCCGGTAGCGAATGTCAGGATCACTCACTCCCCGCCACTTGTCGCCAAAGTTTCGGCGGGCGCGCGCCAAAAGTTGCCATGAGGCCACCTCCACCGAAAGTTCACCGCTACGCGAGGTGATGATCTCGCCAGTGACCGCGATCCAGTCTCCCAAGACACGCTCATGCACAAAACGCTCGAAGTCCGTGGTTGCCTCCCGTCGCAGCAGGAGTTGGATCCTACCGGTTGAGTCGACAAGATCGCCAAAGGCAAGCTTGCCTTGACGACGAAAACGCATCAGACGTCCGGCGATCGTGACGACACGGTCTGTCCTTGTGTCGGCCCCTAGGTCGCCAAACGAAGCCCGCAGTGGTCCGATTGGCTCCACGCCAAGCACCACGTAGGGTATCTCCTCATCTAACGATGCGTCTGTCTCATGCTCCATGACGTCGATCTCCCCTGTCGATTGTTTTGCATTTACGTCGCCAGATGACGATTGCGCTCGAAGGTCAGTCTAAGTCCATGAAGGGTCAGCCATGGCTCGACCCTGCTGATGACAGGGATAAACGGTGCGAGCAACTCAGCGAGCCCGCCGGTCCCGATCACCGTCGCCGGGCCAATGATCTCCTCCGTGTCAGCCACGATCTGAGCGACCTGTCCCTTTACGCCATAGAGCACGCCTGCCTGGATCGATTCGACGGTGGTCTTGCCGACCACCGAGCGAGGAGCCACGAGCTCTACTTTGCGTAGGGCAGCCGCTCTCGAGACCAGTGCATCCAGGGCCACGACGACTCCGGGGCAGATGGCGCCCCCGAGATAGTCCCCATCGACCGAGATAACGTCGAAGGTGGTTGCCGTCCCGAGATCCACGACGATCGTTGGGCCACCATAAAGGTCATAGGCGCCAACCGCGTCGGCAAGTCGATCCGGACCGACTTCGTTGGGGTTGTCGTAAAGAATGCGTAGCCCAAGGTCAAGACCACGACCGAGGACCAGTGGCGTTCGCTCCAACCACCGCTTCGAGAGATCAATCATTGCCTGGGTCGCACTCGGGGCCGACGACGAGATGATAACGCCTGTCACATCTTCGGTAAGCGAAAGCCCGCGTGCGTCGACAAACTGGCGCAACAAGAGGTAGATCTCATCGACCGTGCGATCCAACCTGGTCGCAAGACGAAGGTGCTCACGAAGCCCATCCTCGGCCTTTCGACCAGGCGTTGGGGCCACCAGATCATAGAAACCAAAGACGGTATCAGTGTTACCGATGTCAACCGTTAAAAGCAATTCGCTCACTATCTCCTCCAGTGCCTATGGCCATTCGTTCCTGTGCTTTCGCTTACCCGGCATCGAGCCGCTCAGCTTCGACACCCCCGGCACAACCACCACCGTTCACGGGACCCAGGTGCTGCTCTCGACATCGAAGTTCGCAACATTCATCACCTCAGCACGACTGCTTCCATCCCACCCAAGGATGGTGGCATACTCGGAGCTAACCTCTGCGAGTGGAACTAACACGAAGGCGCGTTCATGCGCCCTTGGATGGGGAACCGTGAGGGATGGACTCTCGATCGTAAGGCCATCGATGGCCACAATGTCGATGTCGAGCGTGCGCGGGCCAAAACGCACCAGCCGCTCTCGGCCAAAATCGGCCTCAATCTGATGAATGAGCGTCAACAACGCAAACGGAGATCGATCCCAGGCAATGGTGATCACGGCATTCAGGTAGTCCGGCTGCCCAGCCGGTCCACCGACCGGGGCCGTTCGATACAGTGACGAAGCCGCTAATGGTTGCCCTAGGCGAGCGATCGCCCCCTCCATCTGGCGCTGCGGATCACGAAGATTCGCACCAAGTCCAAGAAAGACCCTCACGACCCGGCAGCCACCCCTCCGTGCAAAACAGGTGTACGCATTGTCACCTTGACACCATCGGTCTCGAGTTGGAGCGGTGGCCGACACTTGGTAATCGTCACCTGGATCAAGCTCACCCGCGAGCAATCGGCCTTTTGCACAATACCCAGGGTGATACGCTCAGCGATCGTCTCCAGCAGCTTTGGTGCAGGGTCCAGCGCCTCCGGGATGACCCTATCGAGCACCGAATAGTCGAAGGTCTGGTTCAGGTCATCGCCGAGACCCCTCCCGATGACGACCTCGAGACGCAGCCCGATTTCGATCGGCTGTGGCCAGGCTCGCTCCGCCTCAGTCAGGCCCACACGCGTCATGATGGAGACTCTTGGAACTTCTATTACGTCACACATATAGCCCTCGTTGCAGATTCAATGGCCTCGACGAGCCGAAGGTACTCGACGATAGGCGCAACATCGTGAACACGCACTACCGATGCACCATTCGCAATCGCCCAGATATTCGCCGCGAGGCTTTGTTCCTCGCGATCACTTGGGTCGCCAATAAGACCGAGCCTGGTAAGCCCTGCCAAAAACGACTTCCTGGACACGCCAATCAAGATCGGAGCACCGAGTTCCCTAAAACGAGCAAGGTTGCCAAGCAAGGCAAGATTGTGCTCCACTGTCTTGCCAAACCCAATTCCCGGATCGAGATAGATCCCACTGACCCCAAGCCTGTCGGCTTTAACCCGACAATTGTCAAGGAATCGCAACACCTCCTCAACAACGTTCACATATCGCGGTTCAGTTTGCATCGTTTGCGGGTCACCCTGTGCATGCATCGCCACCCAACCGGCTCCGTGATCGGCAGCCACCGTGACGAGTGAAGCGCTAACGTCATTGATGATGGTCGCCCCCGCACGTAACGCCTGGCGCGCGACATCGGCTTTGCGGGTGTCAATGGACACGGTACCGCGTTCGGCCAACGCCTCCACAACCGGAAGCACCCTGCGCAGTTCCTCATCTTCGGGAACCGTGCGGGCTCCGGGCCGCGTCGACTCGCCTCCAACATCGACCAGGCTCGCTCCTTGTGCAAAGAGCTCATAGCCGTGGGCGATGGCTGCCTGGGTATCAAGATACCGACCCCCGTCGGAGAACGAGTCTGGAGTGACATTGACTATGCCCATCACCGTCACACCAGATCCTACGTCATAAGGCGACGTCATCGACCATCCTTGTGGATGTTGTGCGAGGTTCTGGTGAACGCAACCTGAGCGACCTCAACGTTGGTCGTGACCGTCGTCCCGGGCTTGGCAACACCTCGCATCGACATGCACAAATGCTCGGCCTCGATCATGACGCTGACCTCGTGTGAGCTGGTGGCGGCCGCGATCTCGTTGGCGATATCTCGCGTCATGCGCTCTTGAAGTTGCAACCTGTGCGCATGGCGCTCAACGATATGAACCAACGCCGAAATGCCCACCACGAATTGGGTGGGTCGATACGCAATGCTCACGGCACCAAAGAACGGGAGCAAATGATGCTCACAGAGAGAGTGAAAAGTGACATCGCTGAGCTTGACCATGCCGCTATCGGCGAGCTCGAACCGCGCCGTGGTTGATTCGGGCTCGCGCATCCCCCGCGTTGCATCCTCCAAAAAGGCAATCCAACGGTGTGGGGTGCGCTCGATAACGTCCGGGTCAAGCTTGGCGCCGTGATACTCCTCGAGATACCCGAGGACCTGTCGAACGGCTTCGACCGCCTCGTCATGGCTCGTCACGATAGCTTCTCGCGATATTTCACGATGTAGGCAAGATTGCGGTACTCCTCAGCGACGTCGAGCCCGTAACCGACGACAAACTCCTTCGGAATAGAAAAACCAACGTAATCTGGGGCCACCAGCTCACGCTGCTCGCCCTCCTTGAGCAAGAGCGTACACACCCGCAGCGACCGCGGGTTTCTGGATCGCAAGTTGTGAAGTAGATATCGAAGCGTCAGGCCGCTCTCGATGATGTCCTCGACGAGAATGACATCACGATCGACGAGGTCGATATCGAGATCCTTAATGATTCTGACCACCCCAGAGGTCTTCGTCGCATCCCCATAGGAGGAGACCGCCATGAAATCAACACTCACGGGGAGGTCGATTGCCCGAGCGAGATCGGTCATAAAGACAAATGCCCCCTTGAGAACACCGATCAACAAAGGAGCGCGCCCTTGATAGTCCTGCGTGATCTGTTCACCAAGTTCACCGACGCGCGCTGCGATTCTCTCAGCGCTGACCACCACCTCGCCGAGGTGTCTATCCTCATCCCGCCAGCCCATCGCCTCCGCCTTCCTCAACAACCCACTAGCCGTTTCTATCCTAGGAGAGGAGCAATCGTGCTCTCACCGGTTGGACTGAGCCCACCAACACTTCAACAAGCTCAATCAAGCGTGAGTGCAGCCGACAATGGGCGTCGCCAACGATGAGTACAAGACGTTGAGACCAAATCGAGAACCGTCGCAGCGGTCAACGATTACCGCCTCGTGTGAGTGCCGGTGGCGTTCAGGTAAGATCGAGGCCCAAGAGCGTTACGCCCTCGGCGCTCACGAAGACCAGCCTGCCTCGTTCTCTTCGAACCATGATCGCCCCTACGATCTGATGACCACGGCAAGCACCGATCGCCACCTGTCGCACTCGTTCAAGTTGTGCGCTCGTGAGCCGCAGTCCAAGACCAGCGACGATTTGGGCGTTGAGCCGGTGGCGAGCAAGGACGGGTGGCATACCCGAGGGGTCGTTCGGATGCTGCCCCAGAACCTCATCGAGCGCTTGGGCATAGTCCCGCGACTGCCCTGCAGTTCGGGCAAGGATCGGGACAACGTCACGTTGGACGATAGCGTTGGCGAGAGGTATCAGCTCCGCACGCACTCGATTGCGAACGAAACGCAAATCCTGATTGCTCGGGTCATCGAGCACCCACACGCCAGCCACCTCACAGATTGCCCGCATCTCACTACGCCGCAGTCCAAGAATCGGGTGGCGAGGTCCTGGCTGCATTGCTCCAAGCCCGATCAACCCAGCACCACGCAAAAGATTGGCAAGCACTGTCTCGGCCTGATCATCCATGGTGTGTGCAGTGGCCGCTCCCTGGAGCCGGGCCAGTCTCGCCTGTCGAGCACGGTCTTCAAGGTTGCCCCCGTCATCGACAAGGATGCGATACTCGGTAAGTCCGATTCCGAATGAGGCTAAGGCATCGGCGATCATGGCACCCTCATGGCACGAGTCGGGACGAAGTCCATGGTCGACGTGGACTCCATGTACTCGTTGACCATTGGCCCAGGCGAGGATGACAAGACCCA
Source organism: Ferrimicrobium sp. (assembly GCA_022690815.1). NCBI lineage: Bacteria > Bacillati > Actinomycetota > Acidimicrobiia > Acidimicrobiales > Acidimicrobiaceae > Ferrimicrobium > Ferrimicrobium sp. The sequence goes on along the minus strand of JALCZJ010000015.1, from coordinate 37,829 downwards.
TCGAGTCTGGCCCGCCGGAGACGCCGACACGCACAGGACCCGACCCCCACTGATCGAGGTGTGAACGAGACACGAGGTCACGCAACGCGATGCCCCGCTCGTGAAGTTGGCGTTCGATCCGATCGCGACGGCTCTCAAGCATGCCTCTTAGCTTTCTTCTCGAATTCGCGGGTGCGCCGACGACTACGACGGGCGCCCAGCCGGTGCGCCGTCAAGGCTCATACGCCGCAACCAACGCGTTGGCTCCCGAAGCTCCTCAGCCGTTGGTAACGCTGAGGGCGCGGAAAAGACGCGCCGAGGTGCCTCGACGTCAACATCGGCGATCGCCTCGAAGAAACGCAATCCAAGCGAGTACTGGCTCCGCTTCGAGGCCAGCCCCGAAAGTTCAGCTACGAGCTTTGCAACTCCACTCGCATTTCGTCGTGCATCAATCGCACCCTCGAATGCCTCGCGATGCGGAACAATCGTGGTCGGGACTTGCCGCATGACCCATTCGGCGTGGCCTTCTGCCACCGTCATGATGGTGGTAGCATCTTGGGCAACCGAGCGTAATCGCTCAGGGAGTAGCAGTGTCGCGACATCGACTGGCTGGCCAGAGCCCAAGCCACGCAAGCGAGCGAAGAGATCGCCAAGCAGATCGACTGGGGAGATCGTTGAGGCACGAAAGAGCTGGTTCATCAGCCCAAGCAACCGCTCGCGAAACCAAGGCACACCATAGAACTGGCCACGATGGGTCAGCTCGTGGACCAGCACCCAAAGCGCAACCTCGTCAGGATCGAGGCTCGCGTTACGCGCAAAACGATCGACGTTGTCATCGACCATCCAGACCGCCGGTGCCCCTGTCACAAAGGCCGGATCGTACTGCCCGAGCACCTTACCTGAGAAGTTGCCAAGCAAAATCCCAAGTGCCACCCCGTTGAGCTCAGCCATTCCAATCGAGTTCGCACGATCACGTGGAGTCAACTCCTGGATCAAGGCGGCGTACGAGTCGATGTTGCGTTCGGCCCAACCCTGTCGGTCGACTCCCTCGATCACCAATGAAGAAGGATCAAGTGCGAACCCGGTGATGCGTTCAACGACATCTGCGGCAACCAGCGCGGCCCCACGGTAATCGCGCAGCCCCGCGGTGCGAGACTGATAGGTCGAACCTCGTTGGGCAAAGACCTTGGCGGTTGTCACGGCAAATTGGCGGGCGATTACGGCAGCCATGCGTTACCTCCTCACCGCAGCTTAGGCTATTTTCTTGCGACCCCGCGTCCGTGGAACTACAAGAGGTTCATGCAAGTAGCAGTACTTTCCTTTGTTGTAGATCGACAGTGCGGTACCGCATCCCGGTTCTTGGCACACTCGACCTTTGGCAAAGGTTCGGGCTGGGCGCCCAGTTCCAGCTGGATCTGGAACGTTTACGATTTCATCCCCTCCGTGTGGCATGCAACTTACAACTATTCAAAGATTAGAACTATTCCGAACTTTGATTCGGCGTAAGCCGTTCTTCTTCTTCGATCAGCATGGCGAGTTTGTGCATCAGGCTCTCTGGAACCTGTTCTTTCGCACGCGAGACGATGACTGCACGGAGTTCGGCCTCGAACTCGAAGGCCTCAAGGCACGAACCACAATGATCGAGATGTTCGCGGACCCGCTCACGCCGCTCATCAGTGAGCTCGCTGTCGAGAAACTCATAGAGCTGAGTGATAACCTTGCGGCACTCCTCAGACTCCGGTTCACCGTCTGTTGTTCTCAAAGCATCCATATTCATGATGATCCTTACGAAAAGTTACCCTCTTCGGGGCCACCACCGACGGCAGCCTTACGAAGCTCTAATTCCAGTAACGCTCGTTGCATGGCTCTTCTTCCCCGATGGAGCCGACTCATCACGGTACCTAATGGCACATCCATGATCTCAGCGATCTCTTTGTATGAGAAGCCTTCGATGTCGGAGAGGACAACGGCCAACCGAAACTGTTCGGGCAGGGAGTCGATCGCCGCCTTAACATCGGTATCGGTGATCCGATCGAGGACCTCTTCCTCAGCGCTGCGGCCAGCCGCAACAGCCTCAAGTCCGCCAAGGCGCCGATAAAGGTAGAGATCCTCCACGTCCTCAAGATTACTCTCGTCTGGACGCCGCTTCTTGGCACGGTAGATGTTGATATAGGTATTGGTCAAAATCCTGTAGAGCCACGCCTTGAGGTTGGTTCCCGCCTGGAAGGATTCGTACGCTCGGTACGCCTTCAAGAAGGTCTCCTGTACCAGGTCTTCGGCATCGGCAGGATTATGGGTCATCCGTAGCGCTGCCGAATACAGATTCTCGGTGTATTGCATGGCGTCCGACGAGAAATTCTTTTTATCTGCCACTCACGATCCCATCATTGTACGAATGCCCGGTCATTCGGTTCCAGGTCTTCCATTCGGTTCCAGGTCTTCCATTCGGTTCCAGGTCATCCATTTGGTTCCAGGCCTTGCGTGCGTTCCTCGTCGATTCGTCAACCACGATACGGACCCAACCCGTATGGGTACATACCTACATGGACCCAACACGCCCCCCTCCGAACTGCTCACCCTCGGCCGAATCTCGGTTATCTTGCTCGAACACGCAGCGCGAACGCTGGCTTCCAACGCTTGGCTCCAAAACTGTGCTCCAATACAGTCAAGGATAAACCCGACTGGTTCTCAGAGCCCGAGAGGGGATTCGAACCCCTGACCTGCTCATTACGAGTGAGCTGCTCTACCGGCTGAGCTACCCGGGCCAGACAACAGTCTTCGAGTAGCTTAGCTATCCGTGACGCAGAATCAGCTCAGCGAGCACGAGCTGGATGGGGAGATGCCGGGCAAGAGACATCGACGCACGCGTTGATCGAGCGAACCAATCGGCATTTTCTGGATGAGAAGCGATCAAAATCTCCAGCCCACACTGGACAAGTTCCTCAGCCTCGGCGGTGGTAGCCAAATCCTCCGGTGTAAGACGACGGACCAACTCCATGGACCAGCGAGCGTCGTCGCGTACCAGATCCGGCAAATTCTCAAAGCCAGCCAGATACCGCTCGGCATCGGGCACACGAGCAAAGAGATCGACCCGGTCAAGTCGCCGCCGCGTCCAGCGGATCAATCGCTCAGTGGTGGCGACCTTGGCCTCTTGAAAACGGAGTGCAATCTCATCGGCGGTTGGCGCCTCGAGTTCAATCCCAAAGCAACGGGATGCGACCGGAGCGAGATCTGCGCTGATCAACGCGGCCGACAAGAGCCACCTCGTGGCGGTCGGTGGCTCCTCAAGAGCCTTGAGAATCACAGGGAAGGTGAGGCGCAATGTATCGATATCGGGGATCACAACGACCCGATGAGGCGCCTGCGTTGGCGCTAGACTCGCAAAACGCACGAGACGCCGCAGCTCCTCGATGGGCACCGCCTTGGCGCGGTCCCCTTGCGCCCACAGCACGTCTGGGTGTTCACCGTCTACAACGGCCACGCATGATGCACAGGTTCCACAGCCGCCACAATCCGAGACTAACGCCTGCGTCATGACGCCAAGAAACTCATCGGCACCACAACCGCGAGGGCCCTTGAGAAGATAGCTCGATGAGTTGGCTCCCAACGCTTGACGAATCCGCTCTACACTCAATGGCCGAAACGTCTCCAACTCGACAAACGTCCTCACGAGCAGATTCCCTTGCCACGCAGCAGCCCGAGGAGCCGCTCGGTGACCTCTCGCTCAGACCCCTCCCCGGACACGACGGTCCAACCGAAGCGCTGTGCAAACGATCGATAGCGGGCACGGCGTCGATGCCATTCGTCAACCCCAAGCTCCTCGAAACGATCCGTTGCATCGAGGGCCCCTAACGGCTTGTCACGGTCAAGCAGGATAGTCAAGTTTGGAACACGAAAAACGGGCAACTGGGCAAGCCGAACCACAGGTTCATCTCCGATTAACGCCCCTTGGTACACCAGCGTCGAGGGTGTATAGCGATCGAGCAGAACCAGCTGACCAGCTCCAAGTGCCGGCTCGATCACCGCAGCAAGGTGCCGAGTCCGCCCGGCCAAAAAGAGAAACAATTCGGTCCAGGGATCGACTCGGGTCCCGATGATCAGCGAGCGTAGTGCTTCCCCGACGTCGTCTCCTCCTGGTTCTCGCGATAGGCAGATCGACAGCCCCCGATCACCGAGCTCATCGGCAAGGCGCAGTACTTGAGTCGACTTGCCTACCCGGTCGGGGCCCTCAATGACCACCAGCAACCCAGCGGGCTCCTGGCTAGCCACGATCGTTGTTGAGCTTAGCCCTGCGTTCATTGAGAAGATCCAGTGCCTGTTCGATCGTTACCTCCGTGGGCTCAACCCCACGAGGGAGCGAAGCGTTCACCTTGCCGTCGGTGACATAAGGGCCAAAGCGTCCCGAGCGCAGCACGACCTTCGCATCACTCTCAGGATCGACCCCGAGTTCGACAGAGCTCGCCCTGCGTGCGCCACGACGTTTTGGCTCCTTGAACTTGTCAAGCGTCTCCTCGAGGGTGATCGTGAAGATCTCCTCGGGTTTGTCCAAGGATCGCGTTTCACGACCCCGAGTGAGATAGGGGCCAAAGCGTCCATTTTGGGCGAAGATCTCTTGTCCGGTCTCTGGATCTAGTCCTACCAGGCGTGGCAGCGACAACAACGCCGTTGCCTCCTCCAAGGTGACCGACTCAACCGTCATCGATGGGAAGAGGGAGGCTCGCTTGAGCTCCTTGCTATCACCCTCCCCAAGTTGTACATAGCCACCGTAACGTCCAAGTCGCGCAAAAACCGGCGTTCCATCGATGTCACCCAGTGGACGCTCCTTCACCTCGGAAGCCGATAGCAAGGCCAGCGCACCCTCGACAGTCAGCTCATCGGGCGTCAAGCTGTCAGGCAGACTGGCGGTACGGTCGTCGAGCTGAACGTAGGGCCCGTAACGACCCACGCGAACAACAACCTCGCGGCCATCATCGGTCGCTCCGATCGAGACGGTGTTCACCATGCGGGCATCGATCTCTTCGAGCTGGGTGAGCACCTCCTCCTTAAGGCCGTCGTCGGCATCGCCAAAGTAAAACTTCCGTAAGTACGGGATCGCTTCACGTTCGCCAGAGGCGATCTCGTCCAAATCGTCCTCCAGTTGGGCCGTAAAGTCGTAGTTCACCAGGTGTGCAAAGTAACGCTCCATCAACTGCACGACAGCGAAGGCGACAAAGGATGGGACGAGCGCCTGACCCTTCTTCCAGGCATAACCCCGATCAAGCAGTGTCGAAATGATGCTTGCGTACGTAGAGGGGCGCCCGATGCCACGCTCCTCAAGTGCTTTAACGAGCGTGGCCTCGGTATATCGCGCCGGTGGATTGGTCACGTGATCGACGACATCGATCCCCCGTTCGAGAAGCTCTTGGCCGGCGGTCACCTGCGGTAGCTCCTGGGTATCGTCGTTATCGTCGAGGTTCTCTTGATAGATCCGAAAAAAGCCCGGAGCGGTAATGACCCGACCTGACGAGGCGAACGTCGTTCGATCACCGACCGCGAACTGGGCTTGACCAAGCTTGACGGTGCCGGTGAGGCCGGCCTCAATCGTCACCGACACAACGACGCCAACAGCGTCGTTCATCTGGGATGCGAGCGTTCGTCGCCAGATGAGTTCGTAAAGCCTTTGCTCATCACCGCTGAGCTGTCCATCCAAATCCTCAGGCGCCTTCCACTGGTCACCAGCGGGGCGGATCGCCTCATGGGCCTCTTGGGCATTCTTGATCTTGGAGCGAAAGACCCTCGGATTCGCGGGCAACTCATTGGCACCGAAACGCGCGGTGATGATTCTCCGCGACTCCGTGAGTGCCTCGGACGAAAGAACGACGGAGTCGGTTCGCATGTAGGTGATAAATCCACGCTCGTAGAGTCTTTGTGCAACACTCATCGTCCTTGACGACGAGAACCGCAATCGACGCCCCGCCTCTTGCTGCAGCGTCGAGGTCATGAACGGTGCACTCGGTGATCGTCGGTATGGCTTCTCATCGACACGAGCTACCGAAAACGTGGCTCCTTCAAGAGCGGCAACCAACAACGTCGCCTCACCATGACCGAGGGCCAGCACCCCTTGTTCGCTGGCCGCGGGCGCGAGACCGCCGGTCGGCAGGAAATCGCGACCCTGTGCAACGCGCTGGGCACCCACATGGGTCAACTTGGCCCGAAATTCACGCTCATCGTCGTTTGGGGCCAGCGTCGCCTCCAAATCGGCATAGCTGGAGGAACGAAACTGCATGCGCTCACGTTCGCGTTCGACCAGTAGTCGCGCTGCTGGCGACTGCACCCGACCCGCTGAGAGCCTCGGCATCACCTTTTTCCAGAGCACCGGAGAGACCTCATAGCCATAGAGGCGATCAAGGATGCGTCGCGCCTCTTGGGCGTTGACCAGATCCTGGTCGAGTTCACGGGGCGAAGCCAACGCCTGTGCGATGGCGCTATCGGTGATCTCATGGAATACCATCCGATGGATCGGGATCGACGGCTTTAGGACCTCCAGAAGATGCCAAGCGATGGATTCACCTTCTCGGTCTTCATCAGTGGCGAGGTAAAGTTCGTTGGCATCTTTCAACAATGCCTTCAGCTTCTTGACTTGATCTTTTTTCTCGTTCGGAATGATGTATAGTGGTGCAAAGCCGTTCTCAACGTTTACTCCAAGACGCGACCATGGCTCAGATTTGACTGAGGCGGGAATATCCTTTGCCGACCGTGGAAGATCACGAATATGCCCAACCGAGGACTCCACGACGTAGTCATCGCCCAAGAAGCGAGCGATCGTACGTGCCTTGGTGGGGGACTCAACAATGACTAGCGGTTTTGGCATTCACCACGCTCTCTCTTGTGCAAGCGACGACCTTCATCTCGCGTTCAAAGGCAAAAACTCGTATAGGGGATTGATCATAGCGAGGTGACCATCCACCTCCACCACGGTTCCTTCGGCACTCAGGTTCATGCCTGAGCTCAGCCCAGGAACGGCACTCCGACCCGGAAACACCAACATGAGACCGCCAGTTGCATCCTCAAGGCGGGCTGCAATCGAGGGTGTCCCACGGTAAGAGCTCAGCCGGATTGCCGAAACTCGACCAAGGACCCGTGTGCGTTGACGGAGCTTGAGACCGGTAATTGGGGTCACTCCGTCGGCTGTGTCGAGCGCCGAGACCGTTGGGTCAAGCGGTGCCTCATCGGTACGAGCCGCGCTCCGCTCAGCCCGAGCCGACATCGCTGGGGTCCGCTCGCGGCGAGGCTTCACCCGGTGGGGAATCAGAATCGGCGTCGCGTGCGGGAGCTGGGCGATGACCTCCGCCAAGTTCCCCGAGGTCTGGTCGTGCAACAGCGAGCCCGAAAAGCGCGGATAGATTCGATGTGGGATCAGCACCGAGACCTGGGACTCACCATCACTGAGGGCGTCCATGACGACCTGCCCAGTTGCTCGTCGCAGGCGACGATCTTGACAGTCAAGCAACTCAAGCGGCGTACGTCCCAACCCTCCGGCCTCCCACTCTTGGGCAAGCGCTTGGGCATGTTTGTCATCGAGCACAAAATGCAGGGCCGTGACCGAGTCAGCACCAAGGATTCTCGAGTAGTTTAGGGCATTCACCGTGGCAACATCGACCTCGTCAACCAAGATCAGTACCTTATGCTTGCGAGGCAGCACCTCGTGCTCAGCCGCCTCAAGCCCATCGTTGAGCGCCTTGACCTCGGAATCGTGCGAGTACTTGAAGCGTGTGAAGATGAGTACCAGCACCGGAACGATGATGACAATCGTCCAAGCGCCTGCGGTGAACTTTGTGACGATAAAGGTGATATCCACCGCCCCAGAGAGCACTGCTGCCGCACCGTTGATGAGGGCTCTGCGTCGCCAACTCTTCTCCCGCGTCATGAAATGATGCTTGACCATACCGGCGCCGGCGATGGTGAACCCAGTGAACACCCCGATGGCATAGAGCGAGATCAGCGTGTAGACGTTGGAGTTGGTGGCGACCAGGAGAATGACCGCAACGATCGCCAGCGCGACGATCGCGCTCGAGTACACCAGTCGATGACCTCTGGCCGTAAAACTCTTGGGCAAAAAACCATCCGATGCGGCAAAAGAAGCCAAGAACGGCAGCCCGGCAAAGCTGGTGTTGGCGGCCAAGGTGAGAATGCCCATCGTAAAGATGTCCAAGGCCACGTACAGAATTCGACCGACAAGCGAGTCGCCAAAAACCGCCTTAGCAATCTGGGAGAGAACGGTCGGGTCACCCGAGAGATACGGGGTCGCATGCGTCACGGCAGCGAGTCCCGAGACACCCATCAGCAGAATCGCAAGAATGACACTCATCACAACCAGCGTGATCCTGGCGTTGCGAGGTTGCGGATCGCGAAAGACGGATACACCGTTCGAGATCGCCTCGGTGCCGGTCAAGGCCGTTCCACCGCTCGCGAAGGCCTTCAAGAAGATGAAGACCGACGCACCAAGTAGCAGCCCAGCTCCGGCGGTACCCGCCGGATAGACGCCAGCACCAAAGTGGGTATAAACAGGGATGTGGCCAAAGATCCCGCGGACGAGTCCGACGCCGATCATCAAGAACATCGAGCCGATGAACAGATAGGTCGGGACCGCAAAGGTCTTACCCGCTTCACGGATACCTCGGAGATTGCCATAGGCGATTGCGATCACGAACACCACGGTGATCACAGTGACATAGGGAGTCAACACCGGCACGGCCGATGCAAGCGCGTCGGCCCCAGCGGAGATCGAGACCGCAACGGTGAGGATGTAGTCGACAAACAAAGAGGCAGCGGCGACGCGCGCCAGGCCGGTGCCAAAGGTGTCGCGTGCAACCACGTAGGCCCCACCGGCCTTAGGGTAGGCCTTGATGACCTCGAGGTATGAGGCCGTCACAAAGATCAAGACGACCAGCACCAAAAGCGAGACCGGCACCACCAACTTGAACGCGGCGAGCCCGACCGCTGGGACCAAGACCCCGAGCATGGCCTCGGTGGCATAAGCCGAGGATGACATCACGTCAGAGGAGAGAATGGCAAGGGCAGTGGGCTTGCCAATCCGTTGTTCGTCAAGATCCTCTGTCACCAATGGCGGACCAAGAAGACGGTTTTTGATCCGATAGCTCAGCTTCTCCGGAACGTTGAAGGACTCGAGTCTGGGCAGCACCCGAGGAGAGCGCACCTCGAAACCACGTTGGAATCGACCATGCGCCGATCCGGAATTTTCATCGGGCATCGTATCTCTCCTCAACTCGCCTACGAACGACGATAGTACAGCCTATGCTAAAGATCACCGGCGGGACAGAGCTGCAGTAATCTGGTCCACTGCAACGTCATGGAGGCAAGGTGACATCCGATCGAATTTTGGTCGTTGGCTGTGGGCGAGTCGGAGCCGAACTCGCTACCCGCTTGGCGACCCAGGGGCTCCAGGTGACGATTCTCGATAGAAATGCCAGGGCCTTTCGACGCTTGGCGGAACACCCCAACATCACGAGGCTTGAGGGCATGGGGTTTGATCCGGAGATCCTCAAAGAAGCAAAGATCGAAGGGGCCTATGGACTCGCCGCCGTCACCTCGGGGGACAACACCAACATCTTGAGTGCCCGCATCGCCCGTGAGGTTTTTAACGTTCCGAACGTGGTTGCCCGCATCTACGACCCGCGCAGGGCCGTCGTCTACCAACGCCTTGGCATCGCCACCGTTGCCACGGTGACATGGACCACCGAGCAAGCGATCCGACGACTCTTTCCTGAGAAGACCCCAACCGACTGGACCGACGCCAGTGGTACCGTATCAGTTATGGAGGTCTCGCTCCCAAGCTCGCTGGCCGGCGTACAGCTGGCATCCTTGAACGTCGATAACGCAGTCAAATTCGCCGCGATCCTTCGTGGTACCTCAGCCAGGCTCATCGAACGCGAACTCATCGCGCAAGAGGGTGATCGAGCCATCGTCTTGGTGACGACGGCGGGGACGCAACGGCTCCAAGAAATTCTGAAAGGAAGCTAGTGATGAACGTAACAATCATTGGTGCTGGCAAGGTGGGGACGTTCCTCGCCAAAGACCTCTGTGACGCCGGGCATAGCGTGCTCGTGATCGAGCGTGACGAAGAACTTGTCGGTCACCTTTCCAAAGAGATCGGCTGCCGCTGGATGGTCGGGGATGGCTGTGAGCTAGCGACGCTGGCGACATGCGGGCTGACCGAGTGTGATGTCCTTGTCGCATCTACCGGCGATGACGAGGATAATCTGGTAACATCCCTCTTGGCTAAGCAGGAGTACGCGATCCCTCGCGTCATTGCCCGCGTCAATCACCCAAAGAATCACTGGCTGTTCACGCCCGCTTGGGGAGTCGACGTTGCCGTCTCTACCCCTCACCTCATATCGTCGCTGGTCGAAGAGGCCGTCTCGGTCGGGTCAATCGTCCGCCTCCTGCAGTTTTCACGCTCAGGAGCTCGTCTCGTGGAGGTCACCCTCGCACCCGGGTCTCCAGCCATCGATCGCACGATTGAAGACCTTGCGCTACCCCGCTCGGCCTCGGTCGTCGCCGTGGTGCGCGAGGGTGAGCTCGCCGTTCCTCGAGGTGACACCCTGCTACGCGAGGCCGACGAGGTGATCTGCCTCACCACCGACGAGACCGACGATGTCCTTCGTGGCGCACTCATCTCCCCAACCCTTGTTGTGGCCCAGGAGTAGGCGCAACGATGGAGGGCGTGTTCTTTGATCTCGACAAGACGGTTATCGCCCGTGCATCGATGCTCGCCCTCGGGACAAGATTCTTTCAAGAGGGCATGATCACACGTCGAACGGTCGCGCGCAGCCTTTATGCCCAGACCGTCTACAAATATTTGGGCGCCAACGAGCGAAGGCTCAAGCGACTCGAAAACGCAGTCCTGTCGCTAACCCAGGGTTGGGAGCAGTCGATGGTGCTCCGCGTCGTCACCGAAGCGCTCGGAGAGATTATCACCCCACTGATCTATCGGGAGGCCATGGATCTTATCGACATGCACCATCTTGCTGGCCGCAAGGTATTTCTCGTCTCGGCATCACCCGAAGAGGTCGTCGGACCGATGGCTTCATTTCTCGGGGTCGACGGCTTCATAGGATCGCGCTCTCGCGTCGACGAGGCTGGGAAATACACCGGAGAACTGGTGTTTTATGCCTACGGACCCTACAAAGTCGAGGCGATCGCAACGTTGGCAGAGGCCGAAGCCATCGACCTGGCCAGCTCGTATGCCTACTCCGACTCCTATACCGATATTCCCATGCTGGAGATGGTCGGACACCCCGTCGCAGTGAACCCCGATCGGGTACTCACCAAGGTTGCCAAGGATCGCGGGTGGGAGATTCTTGAGTTCAAAGAGACGACAAAGGTATCTCGTCCCTACCTCCTTCGCACGCTCCGCAACGCTGGCCTTCTCATGGCCCTGTTAGCCGGCGGCGCTATGCCGTTTGTCGGACGGTCCATCGTTCGACGGCGTCGAATTGGCCAATTGAACTCATCGGCCACTGGCTAAGCCTGGGTGCTGAGGGCGTGCCAGGATCCGGGAAACCGTTACTCGCAGGGTGGGGTGGATTTCGGGCGATCAGGCTGTACGAGAAGTCGTCTCGCGACGGGCGACGGCGTGTCTTCGATCTACCAGAACCCACCGCATCGAGCTGACGCTACGATGACGAGACAGCGCTCTTGGAGTCACCAAGCACCGAACCCAGGCCATGCTCCTCATGGGATGGGCGTTGCGCGCATGACGCCCAAGAGGGCTGAGCTGGCCCATGCTTGGTGACTCGAGGCACTCTTGCTGGGAATGGCGACTTCGAATGGTGATTTTTCACCGATGTCATGGCGAGTACTGATCGAGCCTTGGTACGCAAGCCGTTTCGGTTGGGTAACTGGGCCACAAGTGTTACCTCTTGTGGCCGAACCCGATCGAGGGCTGTTCATGCAACACGTAAGATGTGCGGCGACAGAGAATCGCTGGGTACAACACAACCCCTACTACGAGATGTCCTCACCCGACATGTGCAACTGGGGCTCTGTCGAGGGACTCGACTACCGTAACCAGACCAGGATGACCTTACCCAATATTGCTCGGCCCAGGAACTACCGTAGGCGAAAACCCTGCGTCGTCATGTTATTCCAACGAGCGACAAGGACGCTAGTCACCAGGCAAACCGTTCGTTCTCAGCCAATCAATCCCCTGGGGGAAAGAAGCTACGCGAGTGTCTCGCGAACCTTCTTCGCTGCTACCGCCACGAGCGCACCAACAATCGCGAGGAAAATGAGTTTCTTCATCCCTTCACTATAAACCTTGCTGCCCGAGAAAACGGTCAACTCAACCAGTGAGCAGGTCGCGGGCTCCGATGTCTGCCGATGGATGTCGAAGTTTTGACATCGCCCTGGACTCAATCTGGCGAATGCGTTCCCGGGTGAGATGGAAGTACTCGCCCACCTCCTCAAGGGTACGAGGCTCCCCACGATCGAGCCCGTAGCGAAGCTTGAGGATATCGCGTTCGCGTTGATCGAGTGGCGATAAGAGTCTCGCGATCTCGGTCGGGAGCATCGACTCGGCGACGGCTTCAAACGGCGATGATGCAGACCGGTCTTCAACCACATCACCAAGTTCAGCATCACCGTCATCGCGCAGCGGCTCCGAGAGCGACACGGGGTCACCACGGAACTTCAGTGACTCGATGAGCTTGTCATAGGGAAGGTCTACCTCTTTCGCAAGTTCGCCGACGGTGGGGCTACGACCGAGTTTAAGTTCAAGGCGCATCTGTGCACGCTGAACACGTGCCAGCGAGTCCCCTGCATGAACCGGCAACCGGATCGTTCGTCCGGTATTCGCGATCCCCCGATTGATGGCTTGACGGATCCACCAGGTCGCATACGTAGAAAATTTGAAGCCCTTGCGCCAGTCAAATTTCTCGACCGCATGGATCAAACCCATGTTGCCTTCCTGGATCAAATCGAGCAGAGGCAATCCAGAGGCTTGGTACCGCTTGGCAATGGAGACGACCAGCCGAAGATTGCCTTGGATAAAGGCCTGTTTCGCCGACTCTCCCCGCCGGATGACGATCAAGAGCTCTCTACGGCGTTCAGCGCTGACATTCTGCTGGTTGAGTTCCCGACGTGCTTCGTTGGCGTCCTCCATCTCACGACCGAGTCGGCTCTCGTCCTCCTTAGACAGCAACGAGTGGGTACCGATATCGCCAAGGTAGAGACGAATGAGATCCTCTTCGTCACGCTCCTGTCGTTCTCTGCTCATGGCTGGTACGTCTCCCCTCGCCCATTGCATCCTCGGGCACCACGCGCGCTTCGAACGACCATAGCTGGATTCGATAACACTCTAAAAACTCTATCGAACGCCTTCATGATTCAAGCCATTACTCCAAAACTGCCCATAAATTTGACTCCAATTTCCACCACAGCAGATCACCATGCAACTGCCTCGTGGTCAGCGCCAAATTGCGATTACCCCAACCGGTATCCGCGGCCAAGGCCGCAACTACCGTCAACAGCTCCTCGAATTGGTGCTTCGTGGCCAGGTGAGCGAAGTCATCGAGCGTGCCATGCGCATCGGGGGCCGTGCTCATGAGCTCGGGCTTGGGATGGGGACCGACCGCAAGGAGTTGGGCAGCTGCCACCCCAAGCCAGCGAGAGAACTCGGCAGCGACCAGGTGAGGACCGGAGGCGGGTGTCATGAGCTTTCTGGCCAAGGTGATGCAGGCCAGCGAGACCCGATCGATGGTTAACGCCGCGTCCGCCAGCCGAAGTGGCTGGTGGCACCCTCCCGCCCAGTCAGGCAACATGGACCATCACCAATCTCCCAGGCTGATCGGCATTCTTCGGTCCTTGCCGAAGGCCTTTGAGGAGAGACGGACCCCGAGTGGGCTTTGACGACGCTTGTATTCATTTCGGCGGACGAGTCCGTCGATGCGTTCGACCATTTCGCTCGCAAAACCCAGGGCGATGACCTGGGCGACGGACCGGTCCCGGTCGATGAGCTCATCGAGTACCGCGTCGAGTACCGCGTAGTCTGGCAACGAGTCGGTATCGAGCTGCTCGGGTCGCAGTTCAGCGCTTGGCGGTTTTGACAGGATCGCAACAGGGATGACGACTCGGTCACGGTTGAGACGTTCTGCAACCGCGTACACCTGGGTCTTATAAAGATCTTTAATCACTGCGAAGCCACCGGCGGTATCACCATAGAGTGTTGAATAACCCACGGCAAGCTCAGATTTGTTCCCGGTCGTGAGTACCAGGCGACCGCTGGCGTTCGAGAGTGCCATCATGATAACACCACGGATGCGGCTCTGCAGATTCTCATCAACCAGCCCTTCGACAGGGATTGCCGCTTGACAGATGCCCGCCAGCGCTGCATGCGCCGCTTCAATCGGGAGCGAGATGAGCTCGGATCCAAGGTTGCTGGCAAGCGCCTTCGCATCGGTCAACGATGCTGGCGATGAGTACCGCGAAGGGAGGGCTACCAATTGCACACGCCCTGGGCCCAGGGCCGCCACCGCTAGGGCTGCCACGAGTGCAGAGTCAATCCCACCCGACACCGCCACCAAGACCCCGGGCGCACGGTTCTTCGTCACATAGTCACGAGTGCCAAGCACGAGCGCAGCAATGACCTCATCTGGATCGAATCCGCGCACCGGTGCCGCGAGACCCCGAGGCGTCCCGGGTGCCAGCGATGCCTGGTCGGGTCCATTATGAGCGTCTCGCTCCTGATCTACGCTTCGTCGAGTGGTAATCGAGACTCGGGTGCACGGTTCGCTGGGGGCGCGAAACGCACCGCGCGGGTCTAGCAGACGCTTGCGATACCGATCCCCCTCCCCCACGAAATCGACAACCAAAAGCTCCTCGACAAATCGCTTCGCTCGGGTCGTGACGCAACCTGCGGCATCGACAAGAAATGACCCTCCATCGAACACCAACTCGTCTTGTCCTCCGACCAGATTGCAGTACAGGATCGCTACCGAGGCGTCGGTGGCGCGAACCTCCATGAGCTGTTCTCGCGCCGCTTGGCGGCCCATCTCGTAGGGAGAGGCGTTGGCGACGAGAACGATCTCGGCACCCATCGCCGACGCCTGCGCAATGGCGCCCTGAGGCGACCAGCCGTCCTCGCAGATCGCGAGCCCAACCCCAACACCGTTGACCTCAAGCAGCTGCTGTTGGGGCAGACCAGGGCGAAAGTATCGGCATTCGTCAAAGACCGTGTAGTTGGGCAAAATCTGCTTGTCATAACAAAACTGCACCTGGTGATCGAAGATTACCGCCACCGAGTTGTGCAGATCCTGCGCACGCCGAACAAAGCCGACTACCACCACAAGATCGTCGCCGACCATCGACGCAACCTCATCGAGCGCGCTCAAGTTCGCCTCGATGAACTGAGGCTGCAACAGCAAGTCCTCAGGCGGATAGCCCGTCAACGCCAACTCGGGGAACAATAGAACATCCACACCGAGATCGCGAGCCTTCGCAATCATGGAATAACAGCGCTCGACGTTCTGTTCGATTGCTCCGACGGCAACATTAACCTGTGCGCAGGCAAGCTTGAGAGGACTCACATAGTCATGGTAGCCCCAGACCCAGGCACCCAGAACCCAGCGATTGAAGTCCGTGATCTCGTCAAAACCTATTCGGGTTCGATCACGGCCGTTCGCGGAGTGAGCTTTAGTATTCCGAGAGGCAGCATCTATGGTCTGCTTGGCCCCAACGGCGCCGGTAAGACCACGACCTTTGGCATGATCACCACCAGGGTCATCCCAACATCTGGGAGGGTGCTGATCAACGGCATCGATGTGGTCGCTAAGCCAGCAGCGGCCAAGAGTTCACTCGGCGTTGTCCCGCAGTCGAACACCTTGGACCGCTCGCTCAGCGTGCGAGAAAATCTGATCTTCCACGGTCGCTACTTTGGGATGAGCTCCAAAGAGTCACGCGCTAAGGCTGATGAGCTCCTCATCCAGTTCCGGCTCGCAGAACGGAGCCAAGCCCCGGTTGGGGCCCTATCAGGTGGAATGGCCCAGCGTCTCATGGTAGCCCGTGCGGTGATGCATGGACCAACAATCTTGGTTCTCGACGAGCCCACGACCGGGCTCGATCCACAGAGCAGGCTCGCACTTTGGGAGATCCTCAGAGAGCTGAACGGATCCGGCCAGACTATCTTGCTCTCGACCCATTACATGGATGAAGCTGACGAGCTCTGCGAGAAGATCGCCATCATGGACCATGGGCAAATCCTTGCCTTTGACACGCCGGAGACACTCAAAACCACCTACGCAAAGCAGGCTCAGATCTCCCTGGATCTCCAGGGGGCAGAGCCAGGGCTGAGCGACACGCTCGCCAAAGCACTGCCCAACACGACGGTCAGTGTCACGGGGTCACAGCTCAGTATCGCTACGGACGACCCGACCGATCTCCTCGGGATGTTGGTCAAGGAACTCTTTGCGCTGGGTGTCACCTATCGCAATCTTTCAGTCAATCAGGGGTCACTCGAGAGTGTGTTCCTCTCTCTCACGGGAAGGGATTTAAGAGAATGAGCCTGGCGGTCAATAAGACTATCGAGACCCGGACCCACTACGCCCTGACCATATGGGCGTTGGTCGTGCGCGACATCCGTGTGTTGCTCTCACGATGGGTGATGTTTCTGGTCCGGGTGATCTCCCAGCCGATCCTCATCGTCTTTGTCCTTGCCTACGTATTTCCAAAGATCGGTCAAGGCATTGGTGGTAGTGCTGCGGCCGAGGCCAAGTTCTCGACGTTATTGGTCGCCGGGGTCGTCGGCATCTCCATCATCACCCAGGGCATCCAAGCTGTTGCCCTGCCGCTCGTACAGGAATTCTCCTACACCCGAGAGATCGAGGACCGGGTGCTCGCCCCCGTTCCAATCTGGGGGGTCGCGACTGCCAAGATCATCTCCGGCGCGCTCCAGGCCCTGATCGCCGCTTTGGTCGTCTTCATCGTGTCGATCTTTATTCCGGCAACAACCGTGCATCTCTCGGTCGACTGGCCCCTCGTGTTGACCATCATCCCACTTGCCGCTGTGCTCTCTGGCGCGCTCGGCCTGGCAATCGGGACCATCGTCCCACCGACCCAGGTCGCCTTCATCTTCGCGATCATCTTGCTGCCCATGACCTTCCTGGGGGCGGTCTACTACCCCTGGACCAGCCTTTCCACGATACCGTGGCTCAAGTGGGCCGTGC
Organism: Ferrimicrobium sp.; assembly: GCA_022690815.1. NCBI lineage: Bacteria > Bacillati > Actinomycetota > Acidimicrobiia > Acidimicrobiales > Acidimicrobiaceae > Ferrimicrobium > Ferrimicrobium sp. The sequence goes on along the minus strand of JALCZJ010000015.1, from coordinate 20,631 downwards.
TCATCAACCCATTGATCTACATCAACGAGGGGCTCAGGGCAGCGCTCACGACCGGGATACCACATATGAACCTGATCGGGGTGTACGCGGGACTTGTGGGCTTCTTCGTATTCTTGCTCTTCATCGGCATTCGCGGTTTTCAGCACCGGGTCATTAGTTAGGCAACTACCACTCCGTAGCATCGTGACTCAGTCAGTTTTCAGCTAGCTACCAGCATTGTCGATAAGACTATTGAGCAGTTAGCGCAGACTAAAGATCCGAGGAGATGGCGACTGATGATAGAGGCGAGGGGCCTGACCAAGGCCTATGAGGATACGCTGGCGGTCGATCACCTCGACTTTCAAGTTGTCGAAGGAAAAGTCACCGGGTTTCTCGGCCCCAACGGCGCCGGAAAGTCCACGACCATGCGCATGATCATGGGGCTCGATCACCCGAGTGAAGGCTCTGTCTTGATCAATGGCCAGCGGTTCTCCGATCTAAAGAATCCGCTCCGGACCATCGGGGCGTTGCTTGAGGCAAAGGCCTATCATCCTGGCCGAACGGCGCGTAACCATCTCCTCGCGTTGGCCACCACCAACCACATCCCAAAACAACGCGTTGACGAGGTCCTCGACCTCGTTGGGTTGACGTCGGTAGCCAACCGCAGGGCTGGCACCTTTTCACTCGGCATGGGTCAACGTCTCGGCATCGCAGCGGCGCTCTTAGGGGACGCACCGCTCCTGCTCTTTGACGAACCAGTGAACGGACTCGATCCGGAGGGAATCCTCTGGATTCGCCATCTGCTCCGCGGGCTCGCCGCCGAGGGTCGCGGTGTCTTTGTCTCGAGTCACCTGATGAGCGAGATGGCGCTCACCGCCGACCACGTGGTCGTGATCGGTCGAGGCAAGCTTGTCGCTGACACCGATATGGCCAACTTCATCGACGCCAACTCCGGTAAGACGACGTTGGTTCGCACTCCCAAGCGACGCGAGCTCGCCGAACTGCTCAGCCAACATGGAGCAACGATGACCGATGTCGATGACGACGGACTGCAGGTCTCAGGACTTGAGACCGCCGCCATTGGCGAGATCGCGTTCTCGGCAGGTCTGGTTTTGCACGAGTTAGCCAGCGTCTCTGCCAGCCTAGAGGACGCCTTCATGAGCCTCATGCAAGATAACGTCGAGTTTCAATCGCACAGCTCAGTTGTCCACTTAGAAGGAGAGCACGCGTGAGCATCACCACAACCACCACCGAGAGGCGCCAAAGTTTTGCTGACCTCCTCGCATCAGAGTGGGTCAAGATCCGCTCAGTTCGCTCCACCGTGTTCACCCTGTTAATCACGGCCGTCTTGACGATCGGCATCTCCTCGTTAGGCGCCTTCGCCATCGCGGCAAACTGGAACCATGTCCCCGTCGCTCAGCGTCTCACGTTCGATCCGACGTCGCGAAGCCTTTCTGGCGTCCTGCTCGGCCAGCTCGCACTCGGCGTGCTCGGCATCCTGGTCTTCACCGCCGAGGTCGCCACCGGCACCATCAGCGCGACATTGACCGCAGCATCATCGCGGACAAAGGTCTTGCTCGCAAAGATCGTCATGTTTGCAATCGTCGCCATCATCGTGGCAGAGATCGTGAGCTTTGCCAGCTTCTTCGCTGGCCAGGCGCTCCTTTCAGGGACGACGCCAACGGCTTCCCTCGGAGGCACCAACGTACTCAGGGCGGTCGCCGGAACCGGTCTGTATATGGCGATCCTCGCTCTGTTCGCCCTCGGCATCGGGGTCATCGTTCGTCATACCGCCGGAGCCATCACCATCTTCGTCGGCCTCGTCCTGGTGCTTCCATTGCTGGTAACCGCGCTGCCCACCTCGTTGTCGAACGACATCAACAAGTTCTTGCCATTCACGATCGGCCAGACGATGATGAGTGTGCACCCCCAGCCAGACACCTTCAGCGCCTGGGCAGGACTGGGTCTTCTTGTGATCTATACCATCATTATCCTCGCGATCGCCAACTGGCAGCTCACGATTCGAGACGCTTAGCAACAACGCATCCATAGGGTTCGGAGGCGCTAGGCAGAGTCGAAGGCCTATGCGCCTGAGCCTCGCTTGATCACAGATAACGACTCACCGAACCTTCGGTTAGAGCGGCAAGATGCCACCCGGTGGCGGACTGCCGGGCAAGACAGAGGCCGCTAGTGGAGGACGGATTGAGAGCGCCATCCCCCAGCCCAGGAACTGAACCAACCACTGCGTCCGCAACAGCACCTTGCCCTGGGAGATGGAGCTCGCCACCTTCAGTTCTTGCACGTGTCCTGCCCCGACGTAGACGGTGTAGCGCAGTCGACGAAGCCCGTTGAAGGCCTGGGAGAGTTCGCTCGCCCCATGGACCATGATCGGCCGCAGTTGCGCCTGGCCCAATTGGCCAGAGTAGCCTACGCACGTCGTCCCCGCGATCAGCGCCGACGCACCCGAGCGCACCGCCCCGGTACGCTTGATCGCCTCAAGCACAGCGAGCACTTGACCTATCTCCTGCTGTCCGAAGCCAACGTGGTACCAGTGACCACTGATCAGGCTCCAGGAGCGATGGTCGACAACGCGAGAGGCACCATAGGCCGACTCCACCCCACCGTTGGCAGCGATAATGGCAACTTCTCCATTACCATTGATGGGATCCCACGCCCCATAGACCGTTGGTCGATGGACGATACCTGGCCCGTGTTCGTTAACCTGAATGCTAAAGCGCACCGGCGTGGTGCTAAAGACACCGACGGCGCTGGCCAAAGGCGGGGGCAGTGCAACGATCACTGGTTGTGCACTCGCTGTTGCATGAGCCGGATTCAACTTGGTGCTCGTCGCATGACTCGTACTACCACACGAGGCCAACAGGAGCCCGCCGAGCCCAAGCAGGCTCGCCGAGAGCCCCCGGGTGAGAATCCACCGCGTCGCCATCGTCGTCACCTCCTCTTTGCTCATCTCGGCCCTGTGCTTATCTCGGCCCTGTGCTCATCTCTGCCCTGTCGTAGCGACTCAAGCTACGTGTGACAAGTGCATCTAGTAGTGTAACAGGGGGAGGTAATGCCAGTGGAAGAGAGTCCGACAATCCTCGCAGCCGGTGGCGCTGTCGTGCAAGGCAACCCACACCAGGGTTATGAGGTGGTCCTCGTCCATCGACCTAAGTACGACGACTGGTCATGGCCAAAGGGTAAGTGTGACCCAAACGAGAGCCTCACCGACTGTGCGATTCGCGAAGTGCTAGAGGAGACTGGCATCTTGACCAAGGTTGGTCCCGTCTTGTGCGAACTGACCTACCCGGACCCTCTTGATCGTCCCAAGCGTGTAACCTACTTTTTTCTCTCGATCATCACCATCGACGATCACCCGGCTGACGACGAGATCGATGAACTCGCCTGGGTGAGTCTCGACGAGGTCGATCGACGTCTCACGAATCCAGCTGATGCCGAGGTAACCCAGGCGCTTCGCCTATATTTGGATCGACTGCCCAACCCTTAATGACGCTGAGCCCCGGCGGCCAAGAGGCTTGCGCAACGCTTTGACGATAACACCGATGAACGGCACCGCCGAAGGGCATTTGCCCCTCCGCGCCAAGCCGGGCACCCACCACGAACGTCCCAAGTTTTTCCATCATTACAACCGCGCTCATGAGAGGGACAATCACCCCACGGTGGCCTTGGCGGCCGATCAACAGCGTCAATGTAGCGCTCCACAACCAAGCGCTATGCACCGGCCCTGAACCTAATGGGCCATACAACAGCAAACGAGCTGCCACAATGTGAATACACCGTTAACTCTGCGTCAGCCACCGATCCAAGCGGGGACCCGAGCGCCTTAGAGTAGGGGTGTGGATCCAACCAAAATACGTGAGGACAAACGGCGCTTCGTCCTCCATGTCGTCGAAGAACGCCGCATCAAGTTCATCCAGCTCTGGTTTACCGATGTCCTCGGCATTCCGAAGTCATTTCAAATCACCCAGGCAGAGCTTTCCAACGCACTCGACGAAGGAATGATCTTTGACGGCTCGGCGATCGATGGCTTCTCACGCATCCAAGAGAGCGATGTCATTGCGCGACCTGACCCCGATAGCTTCACGGTTCTGCCCAACCAGCCACACGTTGCGCGCATGTTCTGCGACGTGGTCAACCTGGATGGGACGCCCTTTGAAGGCTGTCCACGCAATGTCTTGAAACGAGCACTCGAACGAACGCACGCCCTTGGGCTCACCTTCTTCGTCTCCCCAGAGATCGAGTACTTCTACCTCAACCCGGCCACCAATCAGCCGATCGACGAGGGATCCTATTTCGACCTATCGTTGAGCGATACCGGCTCCGAGCTCCGTAAAGAGACGGTCTTCGCCCTCGAGGAGGCCGGCATAGCCGTCAAGTACTCGCACCACGAAGACGCCCCCTCGCAACACGAGATCGACCTACGCGCCACCGACGCCTTAGCGATGGCCGACAACATCATCACCGCACGTCTCATCATCTCACGGGTGGCCGCTAATGCTGACGTGCTGGCGACTTTCATGCCAAAGCCACTCGCGGGAGTCCAGGGGTCCGGCATGCACCTGCACATGGCACTCTTTGACGACGATAACAACATCTTCGCCGACCCCGACTCCTCGGATGGGCTCAGCCCGCAGGCTCGCCACTTCATTGCCGGCCTCCTCGCCCACGCCGGTGAGATGACCGCGATCACCAACCAGTGGGTCAACTCCTACAAACGCCTGGTCCCCGGCTACGAGGCGCCCGCCCATATCGCCTGGGCTCATCACAACCGATCGGCCCTCGTGCGGGTCCCCGTTGCCCCTTCTACCCGCGAAGAGAACTACCAAATCGAGTACCGAGCACCGGATCCAGCCTGCAACCCCTACTTAGCCTTTGCGACCATCCTCGCCGCCGGGCTTGACGGCCTCGCGAACAGCACCGAACTCCCACGCGAGGCTACAGAAAATCTGTTCACACTTGCCGAGTCAAAACGTGACGCACTCGATATCATGCCACTGCCTAGCAGCCTCGAGGAGGCGCTGCTACAGATGGAGGAGTCTGAGATCGTCCGATCGGTACTGGGCGACCACGTCACCGAGTGGTTTATCCGCAACAAACACGCCGAGTGGGAGCGCTACAACACGCGAATCTCGCAATACGAGCTGAACCGCTATCTCAGGGTGCTCTAGTTGACGACCGTCGCCGTCTTCTCCCCCAAGAACCTGCATCGGGTTATGGAGTTCTACGACGACATCGGCTACGAATTCGTGACGCTGAGCTCTGAGGAGAGCGCGGTACCAGACCAGGTAACGGGGGTCATCGTCGATGCCACCACCGACTTCGACCGTGCCGTCGCATTGTGCCGCGAGCTTCGCCGCAACCGCGAAAACGCCGCAGGCGTGCTGCTGCTCGTTGAGCGACACCAGGTCAGCGAGCTCGCACTGCGTGAAGGCATGGTCGACGATTTCGCTGTGTCCCCCTTTGACCGGACCGAACTCGCCGTGAGGCTCCAACACCTCCTGGCGCGACACGGCCAGGTGAGCGATCACAGCCGCATTAGCGTCGGTCCCTTGATGCTCGACACCGACACCTACCAGGCCCAACTCGATGGCAACCCGATGGACCTGACCTACATGGAGTACGAGCTTCTTAAGTTCCTCGCCAGCCACCCGGGCAAGGTCTTCTCACGAGAGACCTTGCTCTCGAGGGTCTGGGGTTATGAATATTATGGCGGCGCACGAACCGTCGACGTTCATATTCGCCGGTTGCGAGCAAAGCTCGGCGAGTCCCACGAATCGCTCATTCAGACGGTCCGATCGGTTGGCTACAGGTTTGGACTACCGGACGGCCCTGGCAAGTAGTTCGCCTTCACAACGATGAGTCGCGGCCGAACGCTCGACCAAGACCTGCCGATATGAGAACCGGACTAAGAGAAGGACGAACCGCAACCACAGGTTCTGGTCGCGTTTGGATTGGTGATGTGAAAACCAGCTTCACTCAACGAATCGCTGTAGTCGAGCTGGGCACCCTTGATCAACTCAGCGGAGGCGGCGTCAACGACCACCCGCACGTCGCCAAACACCGTGGAGATATCGTCATCGGCTACCTCACTGTCAAAGAACATGTCATAGCTATAGCCTGAGCACCCACCGGGGGCAACGGCCACACGAAGGAAGAGACCCTCCGACCCCTCCTCTTCGGCGAGCAGAGCGCCAACCTTTGCCACTGCCCGGTCGGTGAGGGTGATCACCGAGGGCCGCTTGCCAATCTTCACTGATGTCATTGCCATGATCGCTCCTTTTGATCGTTAGTTGTTGGTCTGCAACTTCTGCGTCTTGATCTTTTCGCAGACACGGCCACGCTGGCAACCGTACTCCGGCACACTTGAGGCTACGTCTACGACTCTACCGTGTTCTTGGAATTTAGTATAGTGCGAATCCGTGACGGACCTCAGAACCGGGCCACTCCTGGTCTTTGACGATTCCCCATGCGCTCATCGCAACGAATCCAATACGACATCGTAGGCGATCGGTCCACGCGATTACCAGGCGTTTACTAGGCTGGATGGTATGCCCACCGAATCAGCGCTCGCCTCACAGGTGCGCACCATTGCCGAATCACTACCTGACCCAGAGCTTGGCCTCACGTTAGGTGAACTCAAGATGATCCGGGAGGTGACCGTCACCACCGGCCAGGTATCAGTACTCGTGGCGTTGACGACACCTGGTTGCCCGCTAAAGAACCAGATCAAAACCAGCCTGATCGACGCCATGGGCGATACCGAACTCGGTGGACGATCGGTGGCGGTCGCGTTCACTGAGCTGACCTCCTCCGAAAAGGAGGACGCCATGCAGCGTGCGCGCTCGCGAGCTCAGGACCGCGCAACCACGCCACCAGGCCTCCAAGGGACCCAGCTGCTCGCCTTCTCCTCTGGTAAAGGCGGCGTCGGCAAGTCATCGATCGCCGTAGCACTAGCGAACAACATCGCGCGACGCGGTTATCGCGTCGGCCTATTGGACGCTGACATCTGGGGGTTTTCACAGCCGCAGCTGCTCGAGGCCACCAACGAACGGCTGCAGGCAGATGGTAATCCCAATCACTTTCAAATCAAGCCATATCGAACCACCATTGGACCAGGAACGTTGGCCGTCGTCTCCATGGGGATGATGGTCGAGCAGGCGGGATCGGCGATAATGTGGCGAGGGCTGATGCTATCGCGAGCCCTACAGCACTTCATCGAGGATGTAGACTGGGACAATCCAGACTTTCTCATTATCGACCTGCCACCAGGAACCGGCGACATTCCGATGACCCTCGCTCGCCTCTTGCCGGCAACCAAGGTTGCCCTCGTTACAACGCCATCCCCACTAGCGAGTCACGTCGCCGAACGCGCCGCCTCGTTTGCGATCAAGGCAAATCTATCGTTGCTAGGCGTTATCGAGAACATGAGTTCACTGGTATGCCCCCATGGCGAGGTGCTGACCCCCTTTGGCGCTGGAGGCGGGGCACACATCGCGGCCACCTACGCGATTCCACTGCTGGCTAGCCTTCCGCTCGCGCCCTCGCTTGAGGAGCAGGGGGCGATGATCGAGCTGACATCGCGAATCCTCGAAGAGTTGGGGCGCCAAGATGACCAGTTGGCCAGCTGCACCGCTCACCTTTGGGACGCCGTCACGGCACCGTGAGTCGGTGCTGATAGGCTGCCCTCTCGCCATCATCGGAGCTTCTGTTTGACCCAGATCGACGAGCATGATGGCCCAACCGTTGACCGCCTTGGCCACTTCCCGAGCGTTGCGATTACTTCAACCGATGTGTCAGCAACCGGGTCTCTGCGACCACTGTGAATCATTTACGCAGCCGAGTATAGGCAAAGGGCCACAACCAGGCAGGCCAAGTTCACGCTCCGCTGGTTCAGGTGCATCGACGATCTGCGCACAAGCGCTGGTTCAGCTCAATGCACCAACCTGGGATGTAACGCCTGCCAACGCATCGCTTGGAGCCGCATCCTCCTCTGGAAAGGCGAAACATCCGGCCTCGTTCAGCGTGAGGTAAACCCGGGCACCTCGGTCAAACCGCTCTGGAGCAAACACTCCCACCAACCGATGCCCACCCTCGACCTCGACGACATGGTCATAGCCACGGCCACGAAAAGCAACGTCGCACACCGTCCCCGGAAACTCGTTGGGACCCAATGCTTCGTTCCGGTCAATGAGGCCCTGCACGGTGGCCGCCGCCGTGCGAATCAGGATCCGCACGTGTCTCGGGCTTCGACCGACATCGCAACCGCTCGCTCGAACCGTCAAATGGATCCCATTGACTCGCACAAGGAACGTATTCGGATTGATCTCTGACACAACCTCGCCCACCAATTCTCCAGCCAAGCCAGTGAATCGAGCGACAAACGGTGTCTCAGGAGCGGAATAGAGCGCCTCCGGGGTAGAGTACTGGACCAGTTTCCCAGCCTGCAGCACACCGACCTTGTCAGCGAGCGCGAATGCCTCCGACTGGTCATGCGTGATGTAGATGGCAGTAGAACCACACTCACGTGTGAGACTGGCGATCTCGACACGAAGGCGCTCTCGTAAGTCCGCGTCGAGGTTCGATAACGGCTCATCGAAAAGCAACAGTCCGGGCTTGGCGACGAGCGCGCGAGCTAGGGCAACCCGCTGCTGCTCACCACCGGAGAGATCATTGGGATACTGCTGAGCACGCTGCGCAAGCCCTACCCGCTCAAGCATCTCCATGGACGCATTGCGACGTTCCTGCGCGCTCATCTTCAAGCGCCGCAATGCAAAGGCAACGTTATCGACTGCCTTCATGTGCGGCCATAAGGCATAATCTTGGAACACCATGGCAAGCTCACGGCCCTCTGGCGGGAGGTGGCGCTTGCCGTCGGCAACGGTCCTGCCGTCAAAGGCAATCTCGCCGGCATCAAGAGACTCGATGCCGGCGATCAACCGTATCAGCGTCGACTTACCACTACCGGATGGGCCAAGTAGGACGACAAACTCACCAGAGCGTGTCTGAAATCGCACACGGTCGAGCGCTAACCGCTCGGCACTGTAGCGTTTACTAACACCATCAACCCTCAAGCTCGGTGCACTAACCGTTCCAAGTCCCATCGACACTCCTTAAAGAACGTTCGCCCCAAGTCGCCGCCAACCCTTGGGTGCCAGGAAGCGAAAGAGGAGCGAGATCACAACGATCATCCCGAGGTCGATCAACAGAGCGACAATCGACAACGCGGTACCTTGGGCAAGATTTGACTTCCCGAGGACTTGAACAATAGCCACAGCAATCGGTTGGGTGCCCGGGGGCGCCAAAAGCTCGGACGCTGGCAGCTCTAAAAACGTCGCCGCGAACGTCAAAAGCCACGCCCACAACAGGCTTGGCCCAATCAACGGGATGGCGCAACGCCACCAGGACTCGGCCAGCCCGGAACCGTGGACCCGGCCGGCGTCTAGCAGGGAACCACGCACCTGAGACATCGGGCCAGCTAATACCCGCGTGGTAGAGGGCAACGCACCGGCTAGGTAGGCCATGGCGAGAACGATCACAGTCCCATAGATGTTGATCCCTAAACTGGATAGTACCGGCAGGTTGTAGGCAAAGATATATCCGGCGGCCAACACCAGGCCAGGCAGCGCAATCGCCGCCAGCACCGTCACGTCGAGCAGCTTATCGATCAGGCTGGTTCCTTGCCTCGACAGTCGTCGTGCAATCACGGCTCCAAGCAATAACGCGAGAAAGCCATTGAGTACGGCCAACTTGAACGAGAAGGCGATCGAAGTGCCCAAACCAGAAACCCCAAAGAGGCCACGATAGGCACTGAACGTCAGGTTGTGGATCGAGAGCGAAGCCAGGGGCTTGAGCATCGACGAAACGAGAGCTCCAAGGATCGGAACACCAATCGCGGCAAAGAATACGACGCCGAGCACCGCCAGGGCCATGAGCTGGCCACGACGAGACAGGTGTACCTTGCCAGCCAATCTGGTTCGACCCCCAAGTACCGCATAGGACCGGCTGCGGAGAAAGCGCTTCTGCAGCCAGAGCGCGACCGCTACCGCGACAACGAGCATCAACCCGATGACCGCCGCGACCCCAAAGTTGGCCGGATACGACGACAGCGCAACGTACAAGTTATAGGTTGCGATTGGGAAGTGCGCATTGGGCGCGATCACAGCAGCAGTCCCGAAGTCAGCGATCGACTCAGCGAAGACAACGATGAGCCCAGCGAAGATGGATGGGAGGATCATCGGAACAACGACCCGGAGCGTTGCAACACGCCCACCACCATGGACCCTGGCCGCATCTTCGTAGCTCGATCCCAACGCCGCGATCGACCCAGCCACCGCAAAATAGGCAAAGGGCAAGCCTTTGATTGCCAAGACGATCACGTAACCGACTGGGCCAAAAAAGATCTTGGTGTAGACGGGGCTATAGATTCCAAGGGTAGAGAGGACACCACCCTGGCCCAGGACAACCTGCCAGCCGACGGCGATGATGTAACTCGGCACCAGTAGTACCGCCCAAAGCGCAATCGACCAAATCCGACGACCGAGGACATTGGTCCGTTGCAACAGCCACGCCAGCACGATCGCGACGGCGACCGCGAACACTGCAGCCAGGATGCCGACCACCAGCGAGTCGGCCATGCCTTGTAGCGTCACGCCGGTAAGCGCTTCGCGGAAGGCCGCGAGCGTCAACCAGGAGCTCCCCTGATCGAACAGGCGTGGTGATATCGCAAGGATGAGAAAGCACGCGGTAGGCACCAACAAGACAATGACGAGCACGACCCAGAAGATCGGCCAGCCCAAGGCATTGGCGATGCGCGCCAGCCAGCGCGTCATCACAAACCCACTCTGAGGGCGCTCCTGTGGCTCAACCGGTCGCTCTTGGGTAGCTACCATGGGTGCCTACTGAACGATGTTGTTGGTGAACCAGGCGTTGATGGTGGACTCCCGCGGCCCCCACACCAGCGGGTTGGGATAGTCGGTCGGGATAGCTTTGAGGTTTGGAACCTCAGAATGCGCCTTCGTTCCCTCGATGATCGGGAAGAAGAGCGAATCACCTTGAGGATCACCGCTCAACATCAGGGCCTGACCCTTCGGGCTATAGACGAAATCAGCGAACTTTTTTGCCTCAGCGATCTCTGTCTTCGAGGCTTTCCCGTCGATGCCAATGACGCTAGGCAACAAGGCAGATTTGTCAGGGTACGCAACCTTTAACCCTGGTGTGTTCATCGCGAACCCGATACCCGCCGAGTTTTGAACCAGCGCCACCTTGATCTGACCCTTCAAGAGCGCGCTGAGCGTCACCTTGTTGGTCGAGTAGATGTGGAGCCCGTTAGCCGCAAGCTTCTTAAAGTAGGCCTCACCGGCCGCCACACCACCTTGTTGCTGCATGATTGAAGCAACTGCAGTATAGGTGGGTCCCGAGATTGCTGGGTTGTTCATGCCAAGAGCACCCTTCCATTGTGACGTCAGCAGGCTGTTCCACGACGTCGGCGGGCTGGTGAGCACTTTGGAGTTATAGACAAAGGCGCCGGCGATCGTCAGTCCAGTCGGGATGTAGCTGCCATCAGCAGGCACCAGAGTCTTACCGAGAGTCGTTAACGTGCCTGTCGTCGGCTCGAAGTTGCGCAACAAGTAGTGTTGCTGATCGAGCGCTGCATAGGCATCTGAACCGTCCGACCAGAAGACTCCCCATTGGGGATTCTCGGCTTCAGCCGATATCTTTGCCAACAGCGTGCCGGTGGAGTGATTCACCATTTCCGTGGGGATCCCTGTCGCCTGCTGAAAACCTTTAGCTACCGCGGGCGCATAACCCTCCGCCCCATAGACCACCAGCGGCACCACGGGGCTCTTGGTCTTAGATGCGGTCGTCGTTGACGAGGAGGCTGACGATGTAGAACCGCAAGCTGCCAAAATACTTGCCGTCCCAGCCAGGGCCAGTATCGTCTTGAGCGCTCGGTGGGTACGAGATGTTTTGATCATGGATCTAACGATATCTATCGAAAGAAAATTTGCACCTGCCAGATGGTAAACAAAAAAACAACCCAATGTGAACATTCGTCACCGGGTGACGACCTCGCTCACATAAACAATGTGCAAGCGTTGGTCCATCCGTGACAATGTCGACACGGCGGAGCCCTAAGCGATCTCGATCTAGGACAGAATCCTTCCATCCTCATCGCTGCAGCGCTCATCACCAAAGCTTGGGGCCCGGCTCACCAACAACCCATGATGAGTCGAGAAGCTGAGAAACGTCCCGACTTGCTGATCAACGAGTTCGAAGATCTGCACCTGGGGCCCATCCACACGACGGTGGGCATCTCGATCGTGATCGAGATCGGCGATAATCGGGGCGCCCTTAACGGTCGGTGAGACCTGAAACCCATTGTCCGCAGCCACGACGACAAAGATGGTCGAGCTACAGGCTTGAAAGTGTTGTTCCGCATCGAAGATCCCAAAGACCTCGAGACGCGCACTGAACCTCCCCACAACCCCCTCCGAGGCTATGACCTCGTCGGAGGCGGGAATCGCGATCGAAGCGAATTCGCTAGCAGCGACTGGGGGAACTCTAAGCCATAGGGGTGGGATCTTGGCGTCGATGCCAAGTCCGGCCACCGCAATGATAAGCGAGACAAGGGCTATGGCCGTAGCGAGCGGCCAGCGCTTCGATGTCACTCGCTTGGCAAACCGACCACGCGGGCCACACAGAAGCCACGTCCAGACACACGCCGTGCCAACAAGCAGGAGGGCGACCTCCGGGAGGTTCTGGAAGCCACCCGATTGCAGAGACAGGAATGCCCCAGAGTGCTGTAGGCCGTTCGCAAGGATCGCCACCAGGGTCGCCACTCCCGCGGGAGGGAACAGCACGCCCAAGATCCCACCATAGCCGAGGATCTCCTCAATAGCCAGGCGCCGGCTTGTGAGCACGCCCAAAGCATGCCCAGGGTGCAGCACAACTCCTTGAGCGATGGCCAGCGCTGCCGGGTTCGGCTGATGCGTCGTCGCCAGGTAGCCATAGCTCAGCGCAAACGTTGTCGACTGATGAGCACCAAACGCCAGATCGACAACCAGCCAGAGAACCCCGACTACGGCAACGGCCAGTCCCGTGCGTCGATACTTACCGATGAGCACAAACCCGAGCCCGACGCCGATGACCAGCAAGATCTCACTGGAGCCACAGAGTAACGTCAGCCCGATCATTACCCAGGCCACTCGATGGTGACGCCCGCAGAAACCGAGCACCGCCAGCAGTAACGTAACGGTCGCAATCGACTGGAAGTGGAAATCAAAGGAGGCGGCCTCATAGAGCCATGGGTTCGCCATGGTGATGAAAGCAAGCGAAGCCAGCAGCGTGTACTGGAGCGACCGGGAAAGACGCTGAGCAGAGACGACCTGGATCCCAGCGAGAAGAACCGTCAACGTCGTCGCTGCCAACGCCAGCGATTGGACCACGAGCAAGGTCAATCCAGAGCGCGTAACAAGACGTACCAGTGCCAGTGGCCAGGCCATCAACGAAAACTGATCACGCCAGAATTGATCCTGATAGATGGTGTCAAACGGGTTGAGGTGTCCATGGGCGATCTCAAAGGTCGCCTGATTGACGATTCCATAGTCTTCGGAGAGATCGAAATGATGGAACTTGTTGAGCGCGTACACCAGCAGAACAACAAGTTGGGCGAACGCACCCAATCCAGCGAGCACCCAGAGCCTACGCGTCGGCGTGTCATCTGGCCAGGCTGGCCATAGCGAACCCAGAATGTCAGCAAACGTCGTTGCGTCGCCGGTGTCCTCGGCGTGGGACCAGGTGGCGATCGACACGATGGCTAGCCTACTAACAAGTGTGGGGAAACACCATCGCTCTCATCGCTGAATCGTAGTGATATCAAGCAAGTGGTGGGGCCTGAGCATCACTCGGGCGAGTCGGGAGTGCCTCACCGGGAGCGAGAATCGTTTCAGACGCCTGATCAAACTCGGGACTACCAGGCAGCGCGACCGCAACGCTGCCATCGCTCCTTCGATAGAACCGCGGTTGGATCGCTTCGATCATCGACAAGGATCGCGCTGCATCCATCAAGGCGTCGACATCGTGAAACAACGCGAGGAATTCAAGGTTCTTCACTGTAGGAAGCACCAGCTCAAAGACTCCCTCACGATAGTGGGCTAATGCGTCTTGCGGAGTAATCCAGACCTCTCCAACGATCTCCGAACGATCCGGGGTTGCAAGCTGGTCAGATGGTACCCGAGCAAGGAAAAACCGGGTGTCAAAGCGACGAGGAGCCCCTTGTGGGGTGATCCAGTGAGCGACGTAGGCGAGTGCACCTGCATCAAGGAAGAGGTCGAGATCTTCGACAATCGCTCGAAACGAGCGCTCACCGGAGATCAGGGCCGTTCGCCGTCGATGTAGTTGGCCTTCGAGTTCTCGTTGATCCAGCGCTGCCGAGGATCCCCGCAGGAGAATCCCCGCCTCCTCGTAAGCCTCGCGAAGCGCGGCCACGGCAAAACGCAGCGCGTTGGGCACACCGAGGAGTTCGTCAAAGGCACCCGGTTCGACCCCGACACAACGGTCCAAAATCCACGGGTCAGCATCACCAGCATCGACCGACCCGCCCGGAAACACGTGTGCACCCCCAGCGAAGGCGAGATCCTTGTTGCGCCTGAGCAGCAACACCTCAAAGCCGTTGGGGGCATCGCGAACCAGCATGATGGTAGCTGCATCACGCAGCATCGGCGTGCTCATTTGGTCGGGAAGGCGGGATTTGAACCCGCGACCTCAGCGTCCCGAACGCTGCGCGCTGCCAAGCTGCGCTACTTCCCGTTGGCTATCAGTGTAGATGCTTCTTCGACCGCGCGACTACTGTCAAGCGGTTGATATGAGTTGTCGAGGAAGAGGTTGCCCTCAAGCACCGTCTCCACCGCGTCACGAAGCATGAGCGAGTTCAACGGCTTTACGAGGTAGCCATCAGCTCCAGAACGCTTGGCGGTAAACACATCGGCACGACGGTCGAGGAGCAAGATAATCCGGGTGGGCTCGAGCCTGTTAGCATCGGCCTCAAGGCGGAGGTCGATGCATACGGCGATGCCCCCCATCGAGCCGATCTGCGAATCCAAGACGACAACATCTGGTTGCACCTCTTTACAGGCAGCTCTCGCCGCCCTACCTTCGGTGATCGAATAGAGGGTGTGCTCATCCGCATCGAGGGTCGATGCGATCTCCTCCTCAAGCTCAGGAGAGTCGGTGACAAGAAGAATGGTTGCCATAGGTGACTATCCTACTCCTTGGGCTGGAACGGTACCAACGCGCAGCGCTCCATAGCGATCGCCACTTCGCCTAGCGCGGCGAGGTTTGAGACATCGGTCGCGAGATCCTCTAAAAGGTACCAGCCGTCGAGTCCGAGACCTTGGCCCCACTCGTCAATCACCAGCTGCTCGCGCTCTCGCATCTGTATCAGGCGCTCAAGGTCACGTTTCGCGTCGTTTGGTGCCCCAAGATCCCGTGGGTACGCCTTATACGTCGGCGTCACACGGTTGATCAGCACGCTATCGACTCGATGCCCAATGCCTTGCAACAACTCGACCATCCGGCTCCCTGCCGCCAACGCATCTGGCGCTGGTGATGACACCAAAAGATAACTGGTGGTCTCGGAGGCCAGCAGCTCACTCGTCATTAGGGCGCGCTCACGAAACCCATCTTCAATGCCGGAAAAGGCCTGGAAGAAGGCCATCGTGTCGTTGACCATATCGGCACCGACGACATTGGCAATCTGCTTGACCAAACTCCGGGTTGCCATCGCGATCGGACGCAGGTAGAGCGGTGGGGGTTTGAGCATGAACCTGAACACACGATTGTCTAAAAATCCCGCCAACCGACTCGGTGCATGGAGAAAGTCGATCGCCGCCTGTGCTGGTGGCGTGTCGACGACGATGGTATCAAAGCGCTGACTCTCACGCAGCTCCCAGAGTCGCTCGAAGGCCATGTATTCCTGGGTTCCTGACAGCCTCGTCACCAGATTGCGATACACCGGGTTGTCAACGATCTCTTGCTCCTGCGTCGGCGTCGAGGCATATCGCTTGATCATCGCGTCAAAGGTCTGCTTTGGGTCGAGCATCGCGACCCAATAGTTGGGTAGTTCGGAGCTGGCCAACACCGGCTCGTTGTCCACCCGGTCAAGACCCAGCGCCGAGGCCAGTCGACGGGCAGGATCGATCGTGAGTACGCAAACCTTACGCCCTGCCTTGGCGAGCATCATCCCCACGGCAGCAGCGCTGGTGGTCTTGCCGACACCTCCCGGGCCAATGCAAACCAACGTCTCTTTGGTGCCGATGGCATCGAAAAGCTCCACTACGACAGTCCCCACTCATCCGCCTGATCGTAGAGGAATTGAGCCGCACGACTCGGTTGGGATGCGTCCTCGACGTACGGGAACTCAAACGTCGGGATCCCCAAAAGCTCTTGAATGCTTCGAGCCTGCTTGTTGGCAAACCCCGATCGCGAGGCAAGGTACTGGTTGGCCTGTTGCTCAGCCGTTCCGTCTACAAGATCCGTACGCAGTTGGACTGTAGCCGGCATCCGGTTCACGATACACGAGAGGACATTCGTTGCCAGCGAAGTCGTAAGGTGTGCATACACCTCGGTCGTCTCTTGCACCGGTGTCTCCTCCGGCACGGTGACCAGAACCACACCAGTGAGCTCCTGGTCACGCAGAAGCTCAAGGACATCGGCGCTCTGCTGGGCGATCGGCCCATCGGATGCGATGGCACTGAGCCCATCTGGTGATGAGAGGAGCGACAGGAGATGCCCTGAGGCGGGTGCATCGACCAGCACGAGATCGTAGATGCCCGAGTTCACCAGCTGTTTGATCTTGGCCAACACGAGCAGGTCGCGAATGCCGGGTATCGCGGTGGACACCGCATCGATCACCCCTGACTTCAACAGGCGCTGGGCAAGTGGTCCAAAGCCGTGGGTCTCAAGATATTCGAGCATGACCGCATCCGGCAACAGGATCACCTGTTCGATGCCGCTCGAGGCACCACCGAACTCGTCGAAGAGGACGAGCAACGGCTTGAGACTGGCGGCCTCCGCAATCATCGCAATCAAACGAGCGATGCTCGACTTGCCCACGCCTCCCTTGCCGCTTACCAACACGAGACGGGGATCACCGACGAGCTCTGAGAGTATGATCCGAGCCTTTGATGTCTCCACCCCTCTCACCCTAGGCGCGATAGCAGGGAAAAATGGCTATGTGCAAAATGAGGTAGGAAGAGATGCTGTCCGTCAGTCCAGTTGGCCGGACTCGGACATGGCCACCAAGGTTGGAATGTGCGGCCCGTAATCGACGGGCTTGCGGCCCTCGGTGGTTGCAACTCGCGGTTGTCCGGCGTCGATCAGCCGGATCACGCTCCCCACCTTGCGAGCCTCCTTGGCGTACAGCGCCTTGGCCCGAAGGATCTCGAAGCTATACCCGCGTCCGTTGCGGTTGGCGATCTTGATCAGCCCGTTCAGGCTCTCGGTGTAGGCGTTTGTGATCTGTGCCGGAGAGTCCCAGTAGGCGAAGATGTCGGCGTAGTGGTCTCACACCGTCCTCGCCAAGGAGCGAAACTCGTTCAGCTCCTTGTCCGGGATGGAGTTCTCCCATGCCTCGAAGGCACGCATTGCGGAAGCCTTGTCGGGATCGTCGTAGATGCGGTAGAAGGTCTCCTTGAAGTCGTAGGCCAGCGCGAGGGCTGGATAGTTCGCGCGCACAGCATCGAGCGCGCGAAGCTCCGTCGGGCTGAGTGACTTCGGGCGCTTGAGCGTCAGCCAGCGCAGCGACTTCTTGACCTTGATCCGGTCATCCTTATCCAGCTTGGACTGGATACGCTTGCGCTCAGCTTCGAGCGCGTCAGAGGCCATGCGCACGACATGGAACTTGTCGATCACCAGCCGTGCGTTCGGTAAGTAGGCTTCAAACGAGTTCTTGTAGGGCCGCCACATGTCCATGCAGACCCACTCGACGCGCTCTCTGTTGGGGAGCTTCGCGAAGTAGGGTTTGAGGTGTTGCTGGGTCCGCGCCTCCAGCATGTCGAAGATGCTGTTGGTCGCGAGGTTCGTGATGACACATCGGTAGTCACCCCCGATCATCACCTCATCGATCCCCATGATGATCGGCGTCTCGTAGCGCACGGTGCGCTCAAGGTCCTCGATTAGGTCATGCGCGATGTTCTTGATGGTGTTGACGGCCAGGCCCGTCTGTTGTGACATGGCGTGGAATGTTGTGCTCAGGCACCGCTCGCGGATGGCGTCCACGAGCCTGCGCGTTGCCCGGCGTCGCTCATCCAGGAATGGCAACTCGGGCGTGTCCATCGTGCCGCAGGCTCCGCAGCGAAAACGCGGCCTGCTGATCTCCAGGCGCACGGGCTGCATTTGCAGCGGCGTGTCGGCCACATCGGTCACACGCTTGCCGTGCCGGTACATGGGTTGCCCGCACGACGGGCATATCGGCAGCCCCTCAAGGCTGTACTGCGCGACGATGACGATCGAGCCGTTCTCGCTGCGCAGATCCACCGGCTCGATGCCGGGCAGATTGAGTAGGTCAAGCACCCGCGTCCCCCATGTCGAGCGTGCGCCGATCCCTGTCCAGTTCGTAGATCAGGTCGATGAACGCCGTCATGACTTGCTTGTCGGCTTTTAGGAGAACGGTCGCCAGCTTTTGGTGGGACGTGAGCGCCCTGACCACCGCGTTCTGCACGGCGCCTGGCAGATTGCCCTTCATGGCCTGGTCGCGCGCGTTGTTCTCGATCTGAGCCATCACCACGTCGCTCTCCTGCGTGATCGAGGCAACCTGGTTGGCGAACGCCAACTGGTCGCGTACGGGTGCGGCGTCGCCGAAGAGGTGGTTGAGCTTTTCGATGATCTCCTTGAGGTACTTCGCGTCGTCCGCGGTGCCATCGGTGCCGCCTGGCCCAATGGGCTTGAGGACGGGCTGCTCGGGGTCTGGCTTCGGGACCAGCGGCGTCGCCTTGATGTCGAAGCCCATCAGGACCAGCGCCTTCAGATCGATGTTCTCGACCGCCTCGCCATCGAGGCGCTTGCCGAGCAACTTGGCGAAGGCCGCGTAGTTTTCGAGTTCAGGGTCGCCGAAGTCGATGAGTTGCGCCATATAGGCGTAGGTGCGGCAAAACCGCCCCAGCTCGCTCTTGAACGCGACCAGGCCCGCCACCTGCTGCGCAACCTCATGGCGTTGGTAGTCCGCCTCCTTCTCCCCAGGTTGAGGTTCCGTGGGCGCGTGTTTGATCGGGTGCGGCCGTGATCGAGGTGCCAAAAGCAGCCATTGAGCTGGCCAAGCGCTTCGAGGGATTCGAGCGCAAGGTGAAGCGCGGAGTCGAGATCACCGCCGTTCCCTATATCTGCCCAGCAGGGTTCTGGACGATTGGGTACGGCCATCTTTGCGACCCGAAGCACCCACCGATCACGGAGGCGGAAGCGGAGGTCTATCTGACGCGCGATCTGCAGACTGCTCTGGCGACGACGCTGCGCTACTGCCCTGCTCTGGCCACGGAGCAGGAGGGTCGGCTCGCGGCCATCGTTGACTTCACGTTCAACCTTGGCGCAGGGCGGCTGCAGACGTCGACACTGCTGCGGCGGATCAATCAGCGGGACTGGATTACCGCCGAGACAGAGCTGCGCCGCTGGATCTATGGAGGCGGAAAAATCTTGCCTAGACTGGTGACGCGGCGTGAGGCGGAGATTGCCTTACTTTGATCAGTGACACACCTCACTTCGCAGGCTTCTTGATGTCTTCGGCAAGCTTCAATAGTTGCTTCATTTCAACCTCGGTGAACGAGGCATCTTTGAGATAACGAAGAAATGCCATTGCCTCTGGCTGTTCATGCAAGAAATCAACAACTTCCGGGTCGGTCGATGAGGAGAGGCGAAACAGAACATCCGGGTCGGCTGCGAGCTCCTTGGCGAGCGCCTTAACAACCTCCGGTCTGGGGGGGCGCTCCTTGCCTCGCTCTATCCTGCTCAGATAAGCAGGCGAAATGCCGATCTTGCTTGCTGTTTCTCGCAAGCCAAGATCTTGTGCGACCCTTAGGTCACGGACGGTTTCGCCAAAGCTATTCATAGGCCGAATTTTAGCCCAATGTTTGGTGTTGTGCAACACAGAACAAGATTAGTAGAATATGTCATGCGAGAGTACCATCTGTCTTTTCTTGTCAATCCTTGGGTGTTGCGCATCAACAGGCGACTCCAAGTGTCGTCTTAGGGGAGACCAGTGCAAGGCGAAGAAGTGCTAGCGATCAAGGACGTGGCGGCCCTGTTGAAGGTTGGTGAAAAGACCATCTACTCCATGGCGCATGGCGGAGAGCTCCCCGCATTCAAGGTTAGGGGCCAATGGCGGTTCTCTCGAAAGGACCTCGATGCCTGGATGGAGCAACAGAAGCATTCAACCCAGGATTTTGGGGAAGGACAGAAGAAATGACTAACAGGCTGCTGAAAAAGTCCGTGGTATAATTGCCGCAACAGGGCACGGAGGGAATCGATCATGCGTGGAGCCAAGGTAGAGATGGGTGCGATGTTCAGTTATCTGTCCCTGGAGGAGCGGGTACCTGCAGATCATCCTCTGCGTGCTATCCGGGTGATTGTGGATCGATCCTTGGCAGA